>CAJAFD010000240.1 GCA_903938935.1 uncultured Opitutia bacterium | reverse complement strand
TACGCGATGCGCATTAGTGACTGGAGTTCAGACGTGTGCTCTTCCGATCTGAGCCCACTTTGAAGGCAGGAGCCCCCTCTTGAGCGCCCGACTGGGCCCGCAAGGACATCTCACCCCCGGCAAAGAGGCAAAATAAGGCAAAAATAAAGCAGGCGACCCTGCGCACAGGGTTACTGAGTGTAGTTTTCAAAGCGGGTGATGTCTCTTAGGAACGTAAGCTTCAATTCTCCTACTGGGCCGTTTCGCTGCTTGGCAACGATTAACTCGGCCGAGTCGGCGGCGACCTGAAATTTTTCGTCAGCATCCTTGGGTCGCGCGAGCATGAGAACAACGTCGGCATCTTGCTCGATGGAGCCGGATTCACGCAAATCGGCCAATTTCGGGGTTCGGTTTTCTTTTTCGGAGGCACGGTTGAGCTGACTTAGTACAACCACGGGCAGATTGAGTTCCTTCGCCAGCGCTTTTAAACCGCGTGAAGCCTCGGCGACTTGTTGTTCGCGGGGCATTTTGGAATCAGTCGGCGCGAGCAACTGCAAGTAGTCGACCACGATGAAGCCGAGGGGATTGCGCGCATGGATGCGGCGGGCTTTCGCGCGCAGCTGCATGATCGAGAGCGCGCTGGAATCATCGATGAAAATGGGCGCCTTCGAAAATTGATCGGCCGCCGCCAACAAGCGCGCTTGTTCATCGCCGTTTTTCGAGAGCAGGCCGTCGCGCAGCAACTTCATGTTCACGCGGGCGCGCGAGCACAACATACGCAGCGCGAGTTGGGCCGCACTCATTTCCAGCGAGAAAATCAACACGCCCACGGGTTCGCCGCGGTGCGGCATCGCGGCCGATTCGGCCATGTTCAATGCGAGCGAGGTTTTCCCCATCGAAGGGCGCGCCGCGAGGATGATCATTTCCTGACGTTGGAAACCCCAAGTGAGCGCATCGAGGTCTTTGAAGCCGGAGGTGACGCCGGTCATCTCGCCCTTTTTCATCATCATCTTGGTGATGACACCCATCGCCTCGCGCGTGGGTTCGCGCATGGGCTTGGCGCTCTCGCTCACGCGGTTCTGCGTGACGTTAAAAATGCGTTGTTCGATCTGATCGACAAATTCATCGATCCCGCCGGTAAACCCGTAACATTCTTCGACGGCACCTGTCGCCGAACGGATGAGTTCCCGCAGCAGATGCAGCTCGCGGACTTTGTCGATGAAGTAGCCGGCTTGCGCCGTGGTCGGGATGCGGCTGCTGATCTGCGTCAGAAACGCGAAACCGCCAACGGCCTCGAGTTGCTTGATCGTTTTCAGATCTTCGGCGAGTACGGCCACGTCGACCGGCATCTGCCGATTGTATAAATCAAGCAGACGCTCAAACACGATCCCGTGCGCCGCCAAGTAGAACGACTCCGGCCGGATGCGCGCCTCCAGGCAGCGTGAAATCACGTCGGAACCATCGAGCAGACAGCAGGCCAGCAAATACTCCTCGGCTTCCAAGCTGTGCGGCGGGGTGCGGCCGGCGAACACTTGGGGTGAGCCCTCGGCGCGACGCGAGAATTGGGGGGAATCTTCAGACATACGGGAGCCAGGATTCAGACGGGTTACGCGCTGGTCCGCAATGGCGAGTTGTCCACAATCAATTCAGAAAAAACGAAGGCCGCGTCATCCGACGCGGCCTTCAGGAATAAAATACCCTAGAACTTATTTCTTGTCGCTCTTGGCGCCACCTTTGGCGGCGGGTTTAACTTCGACGGGAGCGGCGACCTCGATCGGGTTCTCCGAGACGACATCAAAGCCGAGTTCGACCGAGACATCAGCGTGGAGCTTCACTTTGACGGTGTGCTTGCCGAGGGTCTTGACCGGGGTGTGCAAATGGATGCGTTTCTTGTCGATCGTGAAGCCGCCAGCCACGAGTTTGTCGTGGAGATCGTTCACGGTGATGGCGCCGAACATCTTGCCGCCTTCGCCCGTCTTCACGGCGAACGCGAGGCTGGTCAGCTCGAGTTTCTTGGCGAGTTCTTGCGCGCCGTTGAGTTCGAGCGATTCGCGCTCGGCGCGACGCTTCTTGAGCGCTTCGACCTGCTTGCGGTTCGCGGTGGTGACCGGCGCGGCGAAGCCACGCGGGAGGAGAAAATTGCGGGCATAGCCTGCACGCACTTTGACTTGGTCGCCTTCGCCGCCGAGACCTTCGACGGGTTTTAAGAGGAGGATATCGCTGTTAGCCATGTTGTTTTGGTATTAAAAGTTTAGATTGAGGGGAAGTTATTGGCACCGATTAAAACGGTACATCTTCATCGATGTTGGTCGCCGCTGGTGGGCGGGAGGCTGCTGCGCCGCGAGCTGGCGGCGAATGACGTTCGGGGGAAGTCTGATCGACCTCATCCGTCGAACCGCCCGCCCCGGGAGCGGCGCCAGCGCCGCCGCGCGTGGAGAGGAATTGCACGTTATCGAGGACGACCTTAAGTTTGCTGCGTTTCTGTCCGCTTTGCTTGTCTTCCCATTGGTCGAGTTTGAGACGGCCTTCGACCATGGCGGGGCTGCCTTTGGCAAGGTATTTGGCGACGAGCTCGCCTTGTTTACCCCAAGCCTCGATGTCGATGAAGGTCGTCTCGTCCCGCGTCGCGCCTGACTCGTCCTTGAACTGGCGGTTCACGGCCAAACCAAATTGGCAGATGGCCGTGCCCTTGGGCGTGACCCGCAATTCGGGGTCACGGGTAAGATTTCCGATGAGAAATACTTTGTTGAGGTAGGCCATGGGACGAGGCGACGGACGAATCGTGGTTAGACGGACTCGACGAACGTGCGGTAAACGTTGTGATTGAGGCGGAGGCGTTCCTTGAGTTGGCCGGGGCCTTCGGAAGGGGCGCTGAAGGAGATGTGCACGTAGGTGGCACCGGTGAGCTTGGGATCGGTGACGCGCACGAAGTCGCGACGGCCAAGATTTTCGACGGCGGTGACGTCACCTTGGACAGCGGTGATGACTTGCTTCACGCCGTCGATGATCTGATCGACGGATTCTTCCTTGCCACGGTTGTCGATGATGAAGGTGGCGCGGTAATTGCGTTTGGACGGGTTCATGGATTGGGTTCTCGGCGGTTGAGTTGATTCATGGCGAAGGAAGCGCCGCGAGTCAGCAGCAATTCCAAGCCTTCGATGTAATGGGTGAGTTTTTGTTGAATGAGAATACTTTGATCTGTCGTAAATTTTCCGAGGACGAAGTCCTTGAGGTCCATGGCCGCGGGTTCTTTAGGGCCGATCCCCACGCGGAAGCGTAAGAAATCGGGGCCGAGCTGGTCGAGCAAGCTAGCGACCCCGTTGTGGCCCCCGGCCCCGCCGTTTTCGGCTACTTTCACAAGTCCGACTTCGATGTTCAGGTCGTCGTAGATGGCGACGATTTCAGGCGCGGCCAGTTTGTAAAAACGGGCGACGGCGGAGGCGGATCGGCCACTTTCGTTCATGAACGTAAGCGGCTTCACCAACCAGCGGGTACAACCTGGCGCGAAATCCCAGCGGGCGATTTCGGCTTCGAAGCTAGGTTTGGTTTGCCACGTGAGCCCGTGTTTTAAAGCAAGGGCTTCGATGACAACCCAACCTAGATTGTGGCGGGTATGCGCATAGTCGCGACCTGGATTTCCCAGGCCGACGACGAGCGAGATGGACATGACTCAAAGAACATTCGCCGTGCGCGGCGCCACGAGAGCGACGCGCGGGCGATCGGAAAACGCTTACTTCTTGGCGGGCGCAGCGGGTTTGGCGGCGGGCGCAGCGCCGGCCTTGGCGGCAGGAGCAGCGGCTTTGGCGTCGCCAGCGGCGGGCGCAGCGGCACCAGCCGCGGGAGCGGCAGCACCGGCCGCAGGAGCAGCAGCACCTTCGGCAGGCGTGGCGGCAGCCGCGACTTCCTGCACGATTTCGGCGACGGGTTCGACGCACGAGACGATGGGTTGGCCCTTGGTGTCCAAAAACTCGACGCCGGCGATGGCCTTGAGTTCGGAGACTTTGATGGTCTCGCCGACCTTGAGCTCGGTAACGTCGACGTTGATCACCTCGGGCAGATCCTTCGGCAAGCAGCGGACGCGCAGCACGTGGGCGTTCATCTCAAGCACGCCGTTTTGGTTTTTAACACCAAAGGATTCACCGGCGGTCACGACGGGGACGCGGATTTCGAACAACTCATTGGCCTTCACTTCTTGAAGGTCGAGGTGGAGATATTTGTCGGTGATCGGGTCACGCTGAATCTCTTGGAGGAAGGAAAGGGCCTTTTCGGCTTTACCAGCTTGTTGGAGCTGAATGAGCACGGCGCGACCAGAAACGACCTTGAGCAGGCGGACGAACTCCGGGGTGTCCACCGAGAGCTTCTCGGGGCTGGTGTGCTTTCCGTAGAGGATCGCAGGAATGGCATTCGCTTTACGAACGCGACGGGAGGCACTGCGACCGGTCTGGGTGCGCGGAGTGACGTTGAGGGTGAGCTGAGTTTTCATGAATTTGGTCCCCCTGAGACCCCGGTAATCGGGGGCAGGCGTATTGGAAAAGGGTTGAATGCATAGAACTGGCCCGGGCGAAAGCAATCAAAAGTTCACAACCCGTGGATTTTTCTGCAGCGAACGCAAAAGGAGCATTGACAAGACCGTGGGCACTTATGTTTTCCAGACCTCCCAGTCGTGGTGCGAATCACGCTTGGAAATGATGCCTGGTAGCTCAGTGGCAGAGCAGGTGACTGTTAATCACTTGGTCGTAGGTTCGATCCCTACCCGGGCAGCCATTTTAAATCAAGGACTTACGCATACCACGTAGGTCCTTAATTTTTTTGCCTTGTCGTGTTCTTGTCGTGAACCGAGGGAAAGAGGGTGAAATAGGCTTCCACGGGAGCGTTCCTGAAATCCGACACAAAATGGGCACAAGGCCTACCCCTTAGGCGAAGGCGACCTCTCTCGCTCATATTTAAAGGGGCGGTCACCTAGGCAGGGGGCGGCACTGTTTCCCTTTCGGGTGCCATGGTTGGTCGGGATAATCCTCGGGTGAGGGTCTAGCCATGTAGGCGTTTGGCGTGGCCTGCCCGGGGCACGGGTCGCTGTTCCTAAGTTGTGTCCGTCAAGTTCTGCAAAAAGGGGATCGGTGGTATGTGGCTGGATGAGATAAAAAATTTATGAGGAGGGTTAAGGGAGGAGGCGAAGCTTCCTCCCTTTCTTGGGTGAGCGGTATGAGTTAGGCGGCGCGGGTTTGAGGCGCGGGGTGTTTGTGCTGATCGCGGAGCAGGTCCATGTTCAGGTAGCGGTTTTCATCGACCCACTCTTCGTGGGTTTCGACAGCGAGGGCTTGGACCAGCCGCAGGCAGCTGGCTTCGTCGGGGAAGATGCGTACCAGCAGTGTACGGCGTTTGATCTCCTGATTTAAGCGCTCGAGCAGGTTGGTTGATTTGAGGTGTTTATGATGGGCGCGGGGCAGTCGATAAAACGCGAACGTCTCGTCGATGTTCGCCTCGACCCAGGCACACAGTTTCGGGTGTTTATCCTGCCAACGCGCGAGCCAGGCGGCCAGATCGTGGCGCGCTTCATTGGCATCGTGCCGGTCGTAGATCCAGCGTAGCTCAACTAAGCAATCGTCGGCTTGTTTACGGGGCAGATAATCGAGGGCGTTGCGCAGGAAGTGCACGTAGCAACGCTGCCAATGCGCTTCCGGTAAGGCTTCCATGATCGCGCGTTTGAGCCCGGCGTGATCGTCGCTCACCACGAGTTGAACCCCGTGCAGACCACGCTCTTTGAGCCGCAGCAGATGCTCTTTCCAGCTCCCGGTGCTTTCTCGGTTGGCGAGCTCGACGGAGAGCACATGCCGGCGGCCGTCCCAACCGATGCCGAGCGTGATCAAGACCGCTCGGCTTTGGCCGACGCCGTTTTCCCGGACCCGTTCGTAACGCGCATCAAGGATGATGTATGGATACGGCTCATCCAGCCGGCGGTGCATGAAGCGTTTCAGTTCCTCGTCCATCTTGACGTTCAGTTCGCTGATGGCGCTCGCACTAAATTCATGGCCGCACAGTTCCTCGGTGATCGTCTTCACCCGGCGAGTCGATACACCTTGCACGTACATCTGCATCAGGGCCGCAACCAGCGCTTTCTCACTGCGTTGATAACGCTCAAACAGTTCGGTTGAAAACCGGCCTTGGCGGTCCTGCGGTACCTTCAGTTCCAGCTTTCCTACTCGGGTCACCAGCGTTCGGGGATAATGCCCACTGCGGTAGCCCAAGCGGCCTCCCGTTCGCTCGCTTTTGCCAGCCTGCAGCGCCGTCTCCATCTCGGCCTCAAGCACCTCCTGCAGCAACTTTTGCAGCAGATGCTTCATCGCATCGTCTTCGGTCAGTAGCTTCATCAAATCTTGTTTTGTTAGCTGAATCGGTTCATCGTTTCGCTTCGGGCGGATCATGGTTTTTCCTTTATTGGTGGTTTTAGGTTTCGTCACCCAACCACCTACCATGATTCGCCTTTTTGCTGAACTTTTAAGACACTACCTTAAAAAGATCCGAGCGCCCTAAAAAATAAGACGCAAGCCCCTCGGTTTATCATTAGGTCCCGAATTTGACCCGTACTATTTGTGGGTTTGTTCCTATACCTGAAAGCTAAGCAGCAGCCCGTCCTTATCTTGGACGCAATTCGAGCCTGATTGCTAATGTACTGAAGTGTGAAACCTCATCCCATCGCCCGGAGGATGCGCACGAAGGCTTCGCGGGTTTCCATGTGCGGGTTGTGGCCGGATTCGGGGATGGTCTCGATCTGGGCTTGCGGGAAATGCGCGCGCACCTGCGCTTCGTCTTCCTTCAAGACGTAGCGCGATTTGCCGCCGATCACGAAGAGCGTTTCGCCGGCAAACCGTTCGTCCGAGCCGAGGGGATTTTTCTCCATCGTGGGCAACGCGGCCGTCACTGCGGGCAAGTGAATCACCCAGCGCCAGCCGTTGCCGTCGGGGGTGCGCTCGAGGTTCGTCGCGATAAATTTCCGCATCGCCCAGTCGTCCACGCGCGCCTCGAAGCGGAGTTCGGCTTCGGCGCGCGATTGCAGGCTCGTGAGATCGAGTTCGTTCATCGCGGCAAACTCCGCCCGATGCGCCACCCAGAAATAATCTTTCGGCGCGATATCGACGACGATCAGACGCGCGACGCGCTCGGGCTGCCGACACGCGAGGAGCATCGCGACCTTCCCGCCCATGCTGTGACCGAGGAGTGTGACCCGCGCCAGGCCTTGCGCATCGAGCCACGCGATCACGTCGCCGGCCATCGCGGCGTAGGTCATCTCATCATGATGCGGTGAACCGCCGTGGTTCCGCAGATCGAGGGCGAGCACGTGATACATGTCCGTGAGTTCGCGCCCCGCTGTTTGCCAATTCCGCGACGAGCCCAAGAGGCCGTGCAGAATCACCAAGGGCGGTTTCCCCGCCCCGCCGAGATCACGATGAAAGAGTGGCACCACACCCGAAACCAAAGACGGGAATCGTTCCCGCCGGCAAGGTTCGGCTCATTTTTTCGTGTATTTCGCCGCGTTCGTGGTTTCCAATCCTCGCTCCATGTCCGACGTCCCCAAGCTCACCCCGATGATGCAGCAGTACTTTGAGGTGAAGCGCGGGCTGGCCAAAGACACGTTGTTGCTCTTCCGCCTCGGCGACTTCTTTGAGCTCTTCTTCGAGGACGCCGTAGTCGCCTCCAAGATCCTCGGCCTCACACTCACCAAGCGCCAGGACCACGCGATGGCCGGACTCCCGTCCGTCTCTCTCGACAATTACGTCACCAAGCTCCTCGCCGCCGGCAAGAAAGTCGCCATCTGCGACCAAGCCGAGCCCGCCCAAGCCGGCAAACTCGTCCGTCGTCAACTCACCCGCATTCTCAGTCCCGGCACCACGCTCAACGCCGCGCAACTGGACGCAGCGCGCAACCACTACCTCTGCGCCCTCGCCCACGACAACGCCGGCCTGCACGCCGCTTGGCTGGATTTATCCACCGGCGAGTTCCGCGTCGCGACCGATGCCACGATCGCTGATCTCCTCCCCGTCCTGACCGCCCTCGATCCGGCCGAGTTGCTCGTGCCCGACGGCGCCCTCGCCCGCTGGGCCGCCGCGCCGCACGATCAAGCCGCCACGCACTCGCTCCATGCTTTTTGCCTCGGCCGCCTCACGACCGAGCTCGCCGGCTACCATTTTGAAACCGCCACCGGCGCCAAGACGGTCATGGACACGCTCGGCGTGCTCAACCTCCAGGGCTTCGGCTTCGCGCACACGCACCCCGCTCTCGGCCCCGCCGGCGCGCTCGTCTACTACGCGACCGAAAATCTCTGCGCCAAACCGGAAAACCTTCGCGGCCTCAAAGAATACCGCAGCGCCCGCACGCTCCTGCTCGACCCCGCAACGCTCCGCAATCTCGAGATCTTTACCTCTTCGCGCGGCACCCGCGACGGTTCACTCCTCACCGCGATCAACCGCACCGCGACCGCGACTGGCGCACGCCTCCTCGAGCGTTGGCTCGCCGCACCTACGTTGGAGCTCGCGGAGATCCATCGCCGCCAACAACTCGTCGGTGAACTCCTCGCTCAACCCACTCCGCTCGCGACCTTGCGCGAACGCCTCGGCCACGTCCGCGACATCCCGCGCATCCTCGGCCGGCTGCAAAATCGTCTCCGCAATCCCCGCGAACTCGGCGGCATCCGCGACACGCTCCTGCAATTGCCCGAGCTCCGCGCGACGCTCGCGGCCTTCGGCCCGTCGGCCGCGTTGACCACGATCAGCGCACAACTCCAAGAACTCCCGCCGCTCCGCCAGCTGCTCGTCTCCGCTCTCGCTGACGAATTGCCGGCCGACTTCACCGATGGCAATTTCATCCGCGCCGGTTACGACGCCGAGCTCGACCGCCTGCGCGCGCTCACGACCGACAATAAAACCTGGCTCTCCGATCTCGAGCGCGCCGAGCAAGAACGGACCGGCATCCGCAGCCTAAAAGTCCGCTTCACGAATAATTTTGGTTACTACATCGAAGTCACCAAGGCCAACCTCCACCTCGTCCCCGCTGACTACATTCGCCGTCAGACCACCGTCGGCGGCGAGCGCTACGTCACCGAGGCGCTCAAGTTGAAGGAGAAGGAAATCTTCCACGCCGAAGAAAATGCCCTCGCCCGCGAACACGCGCTCTTCGCGACCCTCATCGCCGCGATTCTTGATGACTCTATCGCGCTGGCCCAGACCGCCGACGCTCTCGCCGAGCTCGATGTGCTCGCCGGCTGGGCGTTGCTCGCCCGCGAATGGGATTATTGCCGTCCTGTGCTCGATGAAGGCGACGTCTTAGAGATCACCGAAGGCCGCCACCCGGTCGTCGAACAAATGCTCAAGTCCGCCGACGTCGCCCTCGCGCGCGGCGCCACCTCGGCCTTTGTGCCCAACGACACCGTGCTCGCCTGTGACGACGCGCAGATCGCGTTGCTCACCGGCCCCAACATGGCGGGCAAATCGACTTACATTCGCCAAGTCGCCCTGATCACGCTGATGGCCCAAGTCGGCTGTTGGGCGCCCGCGAAAACCTGCCGCGTCGGCCTCGTAGATCGCATTTTCTCCCGCGTCGGCGCCAGCGACGATCTCGCGCGGGGCAACTCGACCTTCATGGTCGAGATGAACGAGACCGCCAACATCCTCAACAACGCCACCGCGCGCTCGCTCATCATCCTCGACGAGATCGGCCGCGGCACCTCGACCTACGACGGCCTCAGTATCGCCTGGGCGGTGGTCGAACACCTTCATCGCGAGCCCGAGCGCGGCCCGCGCACGCTCTTCGCGACGCATTACCAAGAGCTCACGCAACTCGACAAACACCTCCCACGCCTGCGCAACTTCTCCGTCGCGGTGAAGGAATGGAATGACGGCATCGTCTTCATGCGTCGCGTGGTTCCTGGCGCCGCCGATCGCAGCTACGGCATCCAAGTCGCCCGACTCGCGGGTTTGCCCTTGAGCGTGATCGACCGCGCGAAAACCATCCTCGCCAAACTCGAAAGCGACGACGCCACCGTGGCTTTGCCCGCGCCGACGCTGACGGCGAAACCCAAACGGAAAATCACCATCACGCCGACGGACGACTCGCAACTGAGCTTACTGTGAACGGGAATTTAACAGCGGCGGAGGGCCCAGAGTTGTTTAGCCTGGGTAATCGTCTTCTTGAGCACCTCTGGCGTGAGCGCTTGTTTCGGATCATCGCCGATGCCCTTCGTCGGTTCGACGTGCGCCTCGATGCAAAGGCCATCCGCGCCGTAAGCGACAGCGGCAAGCGCGGCCGCAGGGACGTAACTCGCCTTGCCGACCGAGTGCGAAGGATCGACGACGATCGGCGCCCACGTTTTTTCTTTCAAGAGCGGCGTGATGCTTTCGTCGGGGTGATTCCGATAACCATCGAGCGTAGGCGTGGTACCGCGCGGGCAGAGAATGACATTGGGATTGCCGAACGCCGCGATGTATTCCGCCGCCGAGATAAACTCGTTGAGCGGGCCCATGTGAATACTGCGCTTGAGTAAGACCGCAGTGTCGCGTTCGCCGATCGCTTTGCCAATCGCGCGAAGGAGCGAATAGTTGAGAGCGTTGCGGGCGCCGACTTGCAACGTCGTCACGCCCGCATCGAGGGCGAGCGCGATG
>CAJAFD010000239.1 GCA_903938935.1 uncultured Opitutia bacterium | reverse complement strand
GCCGAGCAGCGCGCGTTGGTGGCGCGGAAGGCGGCGGCCGTCGCGGTGACCGATGCGGCGGTGGCGCAAAGCGCGCTGGCGGGTAACGAACTTCGCCACGATCTGCGCGATCCGCGCAGTCTGCGGCGGGCGATGGTGCTGCGCGAAATTCTGGGCGCGCCGGTCGCGTTGCGCTGAGGCGCCGCGCGGCGGATTACTTCCCGAGTTTCACGCGGTCGTAGCCTTTGAAGCCTTGATCGCGGAGTAGGGTGCGAATGCCCTTTTCCTCGATGGCGAGATTTTCGAGCGCGGACGCAGTGATGAAGATCGCGGCGGGTTTGGGGACGATCTGCGTCTGGCCGCGGGCAAGGGTCGTGTCGGGCAGGAGCACGCGACCGTCAGCGGCGACGACGACTTTGACGCGCACGGTTTCTAGCGCGATGAGGGTGACGACGGGATCGGCGGCGGGTTGGGCAACGGCGGTCGCGGGCGCGGTGGCGGTCTTGGCCGGCTCGGCGGGGCCGCTGGTGAGTCCGGAGAAAATGGCTTTGGCGGCCCAGATGACCAGGACGAGCACGAGAATCCCGATGGAGATTTTTCCGATCTTGAGCACGAGGGCGGGATCGACGAGCGGGGCGGCGGGGAGGTTCGTGTGCGTGCGCGAAGGTTTGGCTTGGGCGCGGCTGTGGTCGGCGGGGTTATCGGCGGGCGGCGCGGTGCGATCGGCGCGTTCGCCGGCGGAGGCGACGGAGACATCCATGCGGCCGTAGACTTCGCGGCTGGGTTGGCGGGGGCGGGGCTCGCCGCGGCCGAGGGCGGCGTAGTCGTTGAGGATGCGGTCGGCGGGGATTTTGAGAAACTGGGCGTAGGTGCGCAGGAAGCCGCGGACGTAGATCTCGCTCAGGCTAATATCGAAATTGTTGCTCTCAAATTTCTGGAGGTACTCGCCGCGAATCTTGGTCGCTTCGGCGGACTCGCGAATGGAGATGCCTTTCTGTTTGCGGGCGTCTTCGAGGCGTTCACCGATGGTCTGCATGATGGGGGTAGTTAGGATTGGGGGCGGGGGAAGTCACCACGAAAGATAAAATCGTGGGGAAGGGAAGTGGCGGTTGGAGCGGGGATCAGAGCGAGTCGAGGTCGACGAGGATTTCGCGTGGGCTGGAGCCGTTTTCGGGACCGACGATGCCTTTTTCTTCCATGAGGTCCATGATTCGAGCGGCGCGGTTGTAGCCGATGCGGAGCCGGCGCTGGATCATGGAGGTGCTGGCGCGTTTGGTGGATTTGAGGACGTCGAGGGCTTGGTTGTAGAGTTCTTCGTCGTCGCCGAGGTCGCTGTCGCCTTCGCTTTCGCCGTCTTCTTCGGCGTCTTCGCGGGCGGCCCGGTCGATCTGGGCTTGGACGGATTGGGCGTATTGGGGCGGGCCGTTTTTCTTGAGGAATTCGACCATGGCCATGACCTCTTCATCGGAGACGAAGGCGCCTTGGGAGCGGACGAGGCGGGAGCTGCCGGGGGGCGAGAAGAGCATGTCGCCGCGGCCGATGAGGGTGTCGGCGCCCTTTGTGTCGAGAATGGTGCGGGAATCGACTTGGGAGGCGACTTGGAAGGCGATGCGGGAGGGAAGGTTGGCCTTGATGACGCCGGTGATGACGTTCACGGAAGGGCGTTGGGTGGCGATGATGAGGTGGATGCCGGCGGCGCGGGCGAGTTGGGCGAGGCGGGCGATGCTCGTCTCGATCTCGGCGGGGGCGACCATCATGAGATCGGCGAGCTCGTCGATGATGGCGACGATGTAAGGGAGACGTTCGGGCACCTCGAGGCCGTCGTCGAGGAGCGGGTCAACGCCGGTGAGCGTGGCCTGCGGGTCGGGCGGGGGCGGGAGGTCGGGCTTGCCGGCTTTTTTG
>CAJAFD010000238.1 GCA_903938935.1 uncultured Opitutia bacterium | reverse complement strand
GGTGTGAAAACTGAAAGTAACGACGGACATAATCGAAAACGAAACCGTATCAGCGCGGAAACTAACCGCCGCGACAATCCTTTCTTCTACACTCAGTTTCCCGACGTCACCGGCACATAATCGTCCGGACTAAACGCCGGCGCCGTGATCGCGTAAAACTCCAACCCCGCATCGGCCGCCGCCGTCAGCGCGTGGCGCACGCCCGGCCGCAGCACCACGACCGAGCCCACCTGCACGGGCTTCGTTTCGCCCGCCACCAAAGCCGTGCCGCGTCCCGCGATGATCAAAAAAAACTCCTCGCCGACTTTGCAGTAACTTTCACCCGTACTCTTGCCGGGCTGGAGCGCAAAACGCGCGACGCTCACGCGCTCCGTGCGCGCCTGACCCACACGACCAATCAGTTCGCGCAACTCTATGCCCGGCGCCAACGTCACCGCCGACACATTTTCCGGCGCAAAAACCACGGCTTCAGCAGCAATCGCTGGCGCCGCCGCAGATTTGCCTGAGTCCATCTTCGGCCGCGTGGCTTGTTCCGCGCGCGTGAGCTGAGCGATCAGATCACGCCATTGGGGAAAATCCCTTTGGAGCTCGTCCCGATAAGCCGCCTCAAAGTCGCCGTAATCAAAACCCGGGGCCATCGTGCAGCCGAAAAACGCGTAAGCCTCCGGCGTGCTTTGCACGGGCCGTCCGCCCATCCACACGCCCGCGGGCACGGTGAATTGCGGGTGTTGCCCCGCTAATGGATCCGGCCCGATCACCACGACTTCGCCGCGTCCATCCGGATGCAGGAGCAAAAGTTCCAGCGGGTCACCCGCGTAAAAATGCCAAACTTCATCCGTCTTCAGCCGATGCATCGCCGAAAAATCTTCCCGCGTCGCGAGCGCGTAAATCGCCGTACCGGCCACGCGCGGCGAACCATAACGCGGCGGCAGCGCCTCGGCGGCGATTTTATCGGCGCTGCCGTAGGTCACATGAAACCAAGCCCCCTCGACGGGGATTTTTTCCATCTTGTAATGGTCAATGAGCCGCTTCGCCGCCCCCACCGGCGCCGCACCTAAACTGACGCCCAGCAACAGACCGACGAAGCCAATCAAAACAAAAAAGTTAACCCCAGATTTCATAAACATAGTGATTTAAAAACGTGGATTCACTGCGCCCCGTTTTAAATTCCCGCGCAAGCCCAGACCCGCCCCGGAGACGCATTTTCACCTAAATAAAAGTGTCACCTATTAGGTGACACTTTGGGATTTTCACTCTGAATTTTGTATCAGAATTTCCACTCTAAACCGCCAAAGGCACCGAAACCGAGCGCGGGGTAGCCGTTTACTTCCTCGTAGTTTTCGTTGAGCAGGTTTTCGAATCTCAGTTTGAGCGCGAGATGTGGATTGAGCTGCCAGGCGGCGTAGATGCGCGTGACGGTGTAATCCTCCTGGTCAATTTGCGCGTAGGTCTTGGCGTTCACATCGCGGCGGTGCGCGGCGAAATTCATCCCAGCTCCGGCCGACACGCCGGCCCCAAAATCATGCCACGCGTCGATGCGTCCGCTTTGCCGCGGGCGGCGCAGGAGGCGCGTATTCGAAGTGAGGTTTTGCGCTTCGAGGTACGTGAAACTCGCGCGAATTTCGATGGCGGCGGGCAAGGTGGTGTGCGCGGTCAATTCGGCGCCGCGGGTGCGGGCGCGTTGGATATTTTCCACGCTGCGAAAATTTGCCGTGCTGGCGATGAGGTCGGTGAAATCGGTCTCAAACCAAGTCGCGCTCAACGTGCCATTTTTATTGGGCAAATAATAATCGACGCCACTATCCCAGCCGCGCGCACGTTCGGGGCGCAAGTCAGGGTTGCCGACGTAGAACGCGCTC
>CAJAFD010000237.1 GCA_903938935.1 uncultured Opitutia bacterium | reverse complement strand
GGGCGGCGTCATGGGCAAAATGATCGACGCCCAGAGCATCGTCGTCGCGAGTGTAGCCACTGGCGGCCACCCGGAAAGTCCCGCCGCGGGCACGATTTTACGCGCCGTCTTTTGGCACAGCATCGCCCTCGCCATCCTCGTGGGCATACTCGTGATGCTCCAAGCCTATGTGTGGCCCGGGATGATTCCGGCGCTGAAACCCTGACTCAGCCTCGCGCGGCGAGCGTTTTCCTTACCATCCGCGCCATCGACTCCTCTGGATTGAGTTCGGTCACACGGGCGACGTCGACCCACGCCAATTCTTTCGACTCGTTCGCGGCCCGCACCAGCGGCTCATCCGCGTCCGCTTCGAACATGAAACGCACGTCGTAGTGCCAATGCGCCGGCTCGGTCTTGCGCGCCGGAATCCAGTGGCGATCGACGTCGAAAACAGATCCCGTCACCGGCTGCAACGTCGTGAGTCCGCTTTCCTCACATCCTTCGCGCAACGCCACCGCGAGCAAATCTCCGTCGCCATCGGCGTGACCACCGAGTTGCAGCCACTTCTCCAACTTCAAATGATGCGTGAGCAAGGTCCGGCTCCTCGTGGCATCGACGATCCACGCCGAGCCCGTGAGATGTCCCGGCCCGCACGTGCGCCATAAACACTGCGGCTCGGTCGCGATGAAGCGCAGGGTTTCCGCCACCATCGCGGCTTCGTGCGCCTCCAGCGAGGTTCGCGCGTAGGCCGTTAATAATTCCCGGATTTTTTCGTGCATCGCAGTTCGACTTAGCGCGTGTCGAACCACTTCGGCTCCAGCTTCGCTTCGGCCGCCAGCGCGATCTGCGCAAACACGTCGTCGACGGTATTCGCCACGCGAAACAAATCCATGTTCGAGGGTTTGAAAAACTTCTCGGCGAGCATTTTTTCGAACAACCGCAACAGATCGTCGTAAAATCCATCTTGGTTGAGAAACACGCAGGGTTTGTTGACCACGTGTAATTGGCGCAACGTGAGGATTTCCATGATCTCCTCAAGCGTTCCAAAACCGCCCGGCAACGTCACAAAGGCGTCGGCGCGCGTCTCCATGAGGAGCTTTCGCTCGCGCATCGTGATCACGGTGATGAGTTCGTCGGCCTCGTCGAATGCCAGCTCGCGCGCCTTCATGAAATCAGGAATCACCCCGACCACCCGACCTCCGTTCGCCTTCACCGATCGGGCGATCGCGCCCATCAGCCCGGTTTTACCGCCGCCGTAGACGAGCCCCCAACCCTGCTCCACCATGAGTTTTCCCAACTGCGTCGCGGCCGTCGCATACTTAGGATCAACTCGGTCGCTTGAAGCACAGTAAACGCACAGTAATTTGCTCATAAGTTTATTTAAGACCGAGGATTGAGCCTCGACCTGAGAAACGCCAAGCTCTGTTCGACGAAATTCATTTCGCCTCCTCCTTTTTAACTTTCCCCTTGGCACTTTCTAAAACCTATCGCGGCCGGCTCGCGCCCTCGCCCACCGGGCATCTCCACCTCGGTCACGCCCGCACGTTCTGGCTCGCCGCCGAGCGCGCCAGCGCCGCCGGCGGCACGCTTTTACTGCGCAACGACGACCTCGATGCGATCCGCTTCCGCCTCGATTTTGTCGCCGCGATGCTCGAAGACCTGCGCTGGCTAGGTTTCACTTGGGAAGAACCCGTCATCGCCCAGAGCCAACGTCTCCCGCTTTATCGCGCCGCGCTCACCCGCCTCCACGCCGCGGGCGCCATTTTCCCCTGCACGCGCACGCGTCGCGATGTGCTCGACGCCATCGGCGCCCCACACGAGGGCGGCGATAACGACGAACCCATTTACCCGCCGCAATTTCGTCCCGCGCTCGACGCCCCGCTCCCTCCACTCACCGACACGCTCGCCGTCAACTGGCGTTTCCGCGTGCCCGATGGCGAAACGCTCACGTTTCAAGACCACGCCCTCGGCCCGCAAACCGCCACCGCCGGCCGCGACTTCGGCGACTTCCTCGTCTGGCGCAAAGACGGCGTACCGAGCTACCAACTCGCCTGCGCCGTCGACGACGCCGACCTCCGCATCACCGAAGTGGTCCGCGGCGCCGATCTCGTGAAAAGCACCTTTCGCCAGCTCCTTCTCTTCCGCGCGCTCGGCGCCCCCGCACCCGAGTTTTATCACGCCCCGCTGATGCTCGACGACGCCGGCGTCCGCCTCGCCAAACGCCACGACGCCCTCAGCCTGCGCGCCCTGCGCGAACAGGGCGTGACTCCCGCGCAGATCATCGAAACCTTTCGCCACGCCCCCGCATGAGCCTCCCCAAAATCGGTATCCTCAACATCTCCGATCGCGCCAGCGCCGGCATCTACGCCGACGAACCCGGCCAGGCTTGCGTCGCCCTGTTGCGCACGTGGCTCACGACGGAATTCGAGCTCGATTATAAAATCATCCCCGACGAGCGCCCGGTCATCGAAGCCGAACTCCGCCGCATGGCCGACGAAGCAGGTTGCGCGCTCATCGTGACGACCGGCGGCACCGGCCCCGCGCCCCGAGACGTCACGCCGGAAGCCACGCGCGCCGTGCTCGAGAAAGAACTACCCGGTTTCGGCGAACTCATGCGAACGACGTCGCTTCAGTACGTCCCCACCGCGATCTTATCGCGCCAGACGGCGGGCATCCGCGGGCGCACGCTCATCGTCAATCTCCCCGGTCGTCCGAAAGCCATCGGCGAAAATCTCGCCGCCGTTTTCCCCGCGATTCCTTATTGCCTCGATCTCATCGGCGCGGCCCGGCTCGAAACCCGAGCCGAGGTTATGAAAAGTTTCCGCCCGAAAGCCTGAGCAGCGCTTCAAATTTTCGGATTCAGCCACTCCGCCGGCAGCACGGACTCCGGCCCGATGATGTACACGCGGTAATAGAGCCAAAACACCAACGCGCCGAGCAAGAGTAGGAAAAAAATTTCCCCTAATTCCCCGCCCGTACGCCGACTACTCCGCTGTAGGGAGCCCACGAGCCGCCCGATCATCGGCGAGACGACAAATCCCACCAACGAGCCGCCGAACAGCACCATGCCCATGATCGCGCCCGTGCGCAGAAAAGGATCGCCGAAAACCCGCGCCTTATAACTCACGATTTCCACGCAGAGATTCAGCAGCAGCAAACAGCACGGGAGCACATAGTAATTGCGGACGACGTGGGTGTTTTTCATGGGCAGCGAGCCAAATTGATCGCTTCAACATCCCGCCGCTTGCGTGAAAGTGAAATCTAAATTTCAATCCTTGCGTCCATGATCAACTACAGCAATCCCGACCTCACTCAACATCCTCCGCGCAGCGTCCGTGTGCGCATCGGCGGATACGCCCATCTCGCCCGCCTGCTCGACAAGGCCCGCGCCGTCATCGCCAACAAGGGCGCCGATTACCATTACAACTGCCCGCTCGACCAACAGCTCTTCGCGTTCGTCGGCGTCACCGCCGACGCCATGCTCGCCGAAATTAAAGCCGGCAAAACCGACGTCGAAATCCTCACGTGGTTAAACGCCAACACCAAACGCCAACCTTACGAAGTCCTCGCTTGGTCCGCTTGGCTCGAGCAACTCGGGCCCGGCGACGCTGAAGGCCACGAATGGATCGCGAGCGTCATCAAGGGCAACAAATCCGCCCGCGAAGATATCCGCTCGTTCGCCGAGATGCTCGATCTCGACGACTTCATCAGCTACGGCGGCAAAGCCTGATTGGGCGCCGCCCAAAACGTTAGCCCAAGGTCGCGCTTCACGGCGCGGCCTTTTTTTTTGCGCGTTAAAACCCGAAACTAAAAAGCCAACGTCCGCCGTCGATCAGAGCTCGGTGTATTTATCCGAGCGACCTTTGGCTTTCTCGACGGGATATTTCAGGGCGTTGGCCGCCATCTTCGCCTCGATCGCGGCTGCGACATCGATCTGCGCCACGTTGGCAAACTCCAGCGCGTAGATCACGACATCCGCTAATTCTTCGGCGATCTTGGCGCGCTTGATCGGATCAGCCACGTGCGCGCACGAGGCCTCGGGCGTGCTCCACAAAAAATGCTCCATCAATTCGCCGGCCTCGGCGGCGAGCGCCATGCTGAGGTTTTTCGGCGCGTGAAATTGCTCCCAATCTCGCTCGCGGGCGAAGGCGAGCACGCGGCCCTTCAGTTCAGCCAAGTTCGTCGTGGAATCGGTTGCAGCAGCCATGAGCGCGAAGCTGCCGGGCGAGGCGCCGTCACGCAATCTTCACCATCAGAAATTTTTTCTATGTTGGCACAGCTGCTGCATAAATAAATTACCAACGCTCTCATGCACCGCACTCAAAACCATCTCCACCGCCCCGCCGGCACTTCGCTCACGAAGGCCGACCAGCAGCGCTGTGCACAGATGCGTTCGGTCGCAGCCCAATGGAGCTGGAGCCAAAAAACCCGCGCGGGCTTCTCCCGCTAAACCGCCGCACTCACGGACGCGTTTAGCCCACCCGAGAAGCCCGGAGCCCCAAGCTCCAGGACGCCACCGCCTTTCCCACCCATGCACACGATCATCAACTCACTTCAGTCCAACGGCAGCTCGCGCTCTGCGGAGGTGACGCCCGTCGAGTCTTTCAGACAGCCGAACTATGAGTGCCAAGATCAAGGCGACGCCATCAAGCTGGATGTTTTTGTGCCCGGCGTGACGGCCGCCGGCGTGGACATCGAGGCGCGCGGGCCCGATCTGTTGATCACGGCGCGCAAGGCTCACTACGTGCGGGTGAATTGGTCGACCTTGCACCTCGAAAGCGCGCAGCGCGACTATCGTTTGCGCCTGCGGCTGGGGCTGGCTTTTGATTATCCCGCCATGCGCGCGGAGATTCACGAAGGCATATTAAGTGTGACTCTGCCTAAGCGGGATGTTGTCGGCAGCCACCCGCCGTTGGCGTGCGTGGCGTAAGCGTGACGCAAACCTGAAGACCAAAAAAAAGAGCGGACCCACTGGGGGCCCGCTCTTTTTTAAATGAAGCGAGATGTTTATCCCGCGATGTTACGAACTCAGGCGGCTTTTTCTTGCTCTTCGATCTTGAGCGCACGGTAACCACCGATGCTCTTAAAGTAGAACAGCAAGAGCAGGTAGATCACTGCCATCCCGAGCGGCAGGTAGGAATCGGCCTTCAGCGTAGCGCGGTCACCAGCCTGATTGGCGGCAACGATCGCCTTTTGATCGGCCGTGCCCTTGTCGCCGGCCTTCTTGGCAGCTTCGAGCTTGTCACCCGCGACGGCGGTAGCAGGCGAGAGAAAGAGGAACTTCGATTCCGTGGTGGACTTCGCTGAAGCGTAGACGGCCGGAGCCTCCTTCATAAGCGCTTCTGCGGTGAAACGATCCTTGGCGTAACCGAGACCAGGACCGCCGATCAGACCAGCGGAGAGCATACCAATGCCACCCATGATGGACATGGCGACGGCACCCGAGCGCGGGAAACGATCACCGACGACCGCGAGCATCGTGGGCCAGAAGAACGTCTTGCCGAGGGCGTAAATACCGAGGGCGACGAGCGCGACGGCGAAGCTGTTCATACCCGAAGCCATCTGCAGGCCGACAAAGGCCAACAAAGCCGAAGCCACCAAGATGCCGATCGGCGAAAGACCCAGCTTGGTCTCAATGAAGTGGGCGCAGAAGCGCAGGCCGAACATGATGGCCGAAGTCCAGATGAAGAGCATCTTGCCTTGCTCGGCGGTGAAGAGATTGCCGGTGATGGCTTCGATCCAGCCATCGGTGCCCAACTCGACCGCACCGACGATGGCGTGAGTGATAAAGAGCACGAAGAGCAGCAAAGATCCGATCGAGAAACGCGTGATCAGACCCACGACGATCAAGAGCGCACCCGCCAGATAAAGACCGAGGTTATCCACATTGAAAACTGGTCCCAGCACATTGCCCAAGAAAATGGAGAGCAGGTAGCAAGCAACGAGCGAGCCGAGGATACCGACGTCCTTAAACATTTCAGAGAACGAAGCGCCCTTTTCAGCCGCTTCCGACTTAGGGAAAGATTGGCCCATGAACATGACTGCATAAGCGATGGTCGGGACGAGGTAGAATGCGAGCTGACCCTTCCAGCCAAGGCCCAAGCCTGAGCCGAGCAGGTAAGAG
>CAJAFD010000236.1 GCA_903938935.1 uncultured Opitutia bacterium | reverse complement strand
TCCCGCCGCGATGAGTGCGACCCCGATGAGTTTGATCATGCACCCCACTCCCTGAGCGCAATTCCCGCCGCGCGCAACTCCGCACCGAGCCGCCGCGCAAACGCCACCGCGTACGCCCCATCTCCGTGCAGACACACTGTATCCGCCACGACTGCGACCGACGTCCCATCCGTCGCCCACACCACTCCTTCGCGCACCATGCGAATCACCTGCGCGACAGCCGCCGCTTCATCGGTGATCAAAGCGTCAGAACGCGCGCGCGGCGTGAGCGAACCATCGGCTTGATACGTGCGATCCGCAAAGACCTCATTCGCGACTCGCAACCCCCGCGCCTGTCCCGCCCGCACCAACTCGCTCCCCGCCAGTCCAACAAGTATCAGACTCGGATCACAGGCAAAAACCGCTTCGGCGATCACCTCCGCCACCGCGCAATCGCGCGCCGCCAAGTTATAAAGCGCGCCATGGGGTTTCACGTGCCGCACCGGCCCCAGTTCGCGCAACGCCTCGATCTGGCCCGTCACCAACGCGCGCAACGCCCCCGCCGAGAGTGTGTGTTCGACGCGGCCAAAATTCGCTCGATCCGCGAAGCCCGGATGCGCCCCGACCGCCACGCCGTGCGCCCGCGCCAAGGCTACTGTGGCGCGCATCGTCGCTGCATCGCCCGCATGCGCCCCGCAAGCGATGTTCGCCGAGGTGATGAGCGGCATCAACGCCGCATCACACCCCGCGCCCTCGCCGAGATCACAATTGAGATCGATGGAAACGTGCACGTTTAGCGGATTTTTTGGGCGAGACCTTCGCGCAGCATCGCGAGCGCCTGCTCGCGCGCAAGCCAGCGCTCTTGCGCTTCCTCAATCGCAACCACCCGAAAGCGCACCGCATCGCCCGGCCGCAACTGCGCGAGCAACGATAGATCCACGCCGATCACGTGCGCGAGTTGCGGGTAACCTCCGATGGTTTGAGCCTCCGCTAGCAACACGATCGGTTGTCCATCAGGCGGCACCTGCACGGTCCCCGGAGCCACCGCGGATGAAAGCAAATCACCGCCGCCTACTCTCCGCGCGAGCGCCGTTCCCGCCAACCGCATGCCCATGCGATCCGACTGCGGTGTTACGTTAAACTGCGTCTTCAACCATGTGTCGCCAAATTCACCCGCTTGCGCCCCCAAAATCACCCTCACCGTGGGAGTCCCGCCATAATTCGGCCTAATCCTCAAATCCATCGACCACCGCTCCGCGACCGCTCGGACCGCCGCGCCCATCGGCAAAACATCACCAACACGTAGCGCCCGCCCCTGCCATCCGCCCAGGCCCGCGCGGCCATACGTGCTGCGACTTCCCAACACCGGCGTGACCGCGATTCCCCCTGCGAGCGCGAGATAACCGCGACAGCCTTTCGTCGCCGCGCCGAACTTGATGCGTTGTCCTGCCCGCACCGCCACCGGTTGCCATGCCACACATCCGGCGAACTCTGCGCCGGCGAGCGCGATCCAGCCGTCCGTTAAAAATTCAATCTCCGGTCCCAACAACGTGAGCTCCAGCACGGCGGCATTTTCCGCATTGCCCACGAGCAAATTCGCCACGCGCGCGGCAAACGTATCCATCGCTCCGCTCAAAGGCACGCCGGCCGCCCGTTGTCCCACGCGCCCCAAATCCTGCACCGTCGTCCACATCCCCGCCTGCACTACGCGGAAAGCCCGAGCGGCCACATTCCCGTTTTTTTCTTCAACCGTTCGCTCAATCGCAGAGTCGTCGACCACTTCGTTTGCCGTCACCTCACGCGCGCACGGCTGCGCTGCAACCGCCCGAAAACGCACGCGATCGCCGACGCGCAGCCACGAAGGCTCCGCACGCTTCGCATCAAATAATTTCAAATCCGTCTGCCCGATAATCTGCCATCCCCCCGGCGTTTCGATCGGATACACCCCCGTCTGCGCGCCGCCGATCCCGACGGCGCCTGCGGGCACTTTGGCCCGTGGCGTCGCCCGCCGCGGGGTCGCCAACTCGGCCGGCAATCCGCTCAAATACGGAAACCCCGGCGCAAAACCGATCGCCTGCACGCGATACTCCGCGCCGCTGTGTCGCGCCACGACTGTATCCTCCGTCAAGCCCGTGTGCGCCGCCACCACCGCCAAGTCCGTCCCCGCCTCAGCCCCATAGCGCACAGGAATCTCCACGCAACGAGCAGAGTTATTTTCGATGGAGCGAGCCGAGGCACCTTGGACCGATCGCTGCTCCACCGCCACGGCTGCGATCTGTTGTTTCAAGGTCGCATAAGGAGAGTCGCCCGCTTTGAAACCGACAACGCGCAGCGGATCATAAAATACCGCGACGCTCACATAGGCCGGCACCACATCCAAGACACCTGCCACTTGGGCTGTGACGAGCGCTCGCGTCCAAGCGGAGACCCGCGAAAGCACGTCCGCGTTCGAGTCCACCGCAAAGGTTACGACTAGGGCGGCAT
>CAJAFD010000235.1 GCA_903938935.1 uncultured Opitutia bacterium | reverse complement strand
CTGTGGTTACATGTTATCGGAATCGTCGCGCTGATTTTCGGTGTGCCGGTGCGCGGAGCAGTCGGGACGATAACTCCGAACGCGGCGCTGGAGCCACCTCAGGCCGCTACGATTTTGGAGCTGACGCGCGCCGCCGCCCCGGATCGCTGGGCGGCGAATGTGCCCGCGGTGCGGCAAGCAGCTCGGACAGCTTATGGAAACGAACGCTGGGTCTCCGCGCGAGGCTGGTTGCACATCGCAAAATGGGCCGAACTTTTCGCGCGCACCGAGGCGCAATTTACGCCTACTTGGATTAAAGCCGTTGAAAGCGCGCAGGTCGCACATCCCCAAATGAGGACCCGCTACGAGATGAGCGATTTGCCGCTCGGGCGCTCGCTCTCGGTGGAGTTGCAAACGTGGTTGGTGAACAACGAAGCTTTCAGCGCGGTGTTTTTCGCTGTGCTGACGCCACAAGATTATGTGCCGGAGGTTTTCCGGATTTTAAATGCTCTGCACCAGCGAGACCCGATCACGTTCGCCCGCTATGCGTCGCTCGCGCTGGCGATCGCCTTGGTGTACGATGTGCCACCGCCGCCGCACTGGCCTCATGGGCAAGTGACTTCGTCGGCGTTGCCCAGAAAATGGCCGGCTCCGAGTGAAGCTTTTAATTGGTGGGTGCGTGAGGATCTCGCCGGGCGCACCTATCATCGGCTCGCGCGGTTGCCCGCGGATGAATTGAAATTCGTGGTCGATGCGGTGGCGCCTTTTGAGCAGTTGGTTTGGGCGCAGCGCACGGTTAACGTTCCGCTCGCGCAACTCGATCAGGCATATGCGATGATCCGTTATCGCAAGGATCGGATCGCGAAGGGTCAGGCGATTTGGCCCGGCCCCAATTATACGTTAAAAACGATTCTACGCGACGGCGGTATTTGCGTGGATCAGGCTTATTTTGCAACCGAAGTGGGTAAAGCGCGAGGCGTCCCTACGCTTTTATTTTATGGTGCGGGCAAAGATGGACGACACGCGTGGTTTGGTTTTCTGGATGGCGCGCAAACGTGGCGGCTCGATGCCGGTCGATTTGAGGAACAGCGTTTGGTCAGTGGGCTCGCGCTCGATCCGCAAACCTGGCGGGAAATCTCTGATCATGAATTGAAGTTTTTGACGGAGCGATTTCGCGCGCAGCCGTCGTTTCGCGAATCCGAGCTGCACGCGGCGTTTGCGGCGGATTATCTTGCGACGGGTCGGGCCGAGCTGGCCGTGAAAGCGGCCCGTCGCGCGGTCGCGGTGGAGCGACGCAACTTGGCGGCTTGGGAAACTTTGCTCGCGGCGGAGGCGGCGAACGGTGGCACGGCGCGGCAGTTGGAAGGCACGCTGCGGGCCGCGGTGGTCGCGTTTCAGGCGTATCCGGATCTTGAAGTTTTGTTTTCGAATCGCATCAGCGCGAGCTTGCGGGCGCGCGGCGAGGGGAGCGCAGCGAGGATGGAGGAACGGATCATCGCCGAAAAAAATCAGGCGAAACGGAGCGATTTGAGCGCGCGGCAGGCGCGGGAGATTTTGGCGCGTAGCATCGCGAGTGATCGGCCCGCGGCGCAGATTTTGGTTTTTAATTCCGTTATGGAAAATTACGGGCGCGGAGCGGGGATTGATTTTTTCGATCACGTCGTGGTGTTTTTTGCGCAGCATCTTATGCGCACGGGTGATAAGGCGTCGGCGCAGGCGGCGCTCGCTCGGGCGCGACAGACGCTCCGCGTGGAGCCCCATAGTCAATTGGCTGGGGAATTGACTAAGCTAGAGACGTTGGTGCGCGGAAACTAGGCGCGCTCAATCTACAATCATGACGTGGTCGCCGCCGCGCACGTCTTCATAGAGTTCGACGATATCGAGATTGCGCATGAGCACGCAGCCCGAACTGAGCGGTTCGCCGATGCGCGCTTCGTGATTGGTGCCGTGAAGGTAAACGTAGCGTTCGTAGGTGTCGACTTGGCCGCCGAGATTTACGCCCGCCTCGAGCCCACGGAGCCAGAGAATGCGGCCGGTGATAAGATTGTCGTGAACTCCGCCGTCTCGAAATTCGTGGTAATCGCGGCCGGTCGGGACGCGGGATTTGAAGACCATGCCCGGGGGTTGACCGGCGCCGATGCGCTCGGCGATCTCGTGGAGTCCGCGCGGGGTGCCGAGCGAGTCTTTGATGTTAGATGGCGGGCGCTTGGAGGTGGAGATGGCGTAGCTTTTGATCAGTTGGCCTGCGCGATAAAACTGCATGGTCGCGGTGCTGATGCGCACGAGCAACACGCGGTCTGCGGGCTTGATGCCGAGGCGCTCGCGGGTTTGGTTATACAACTCCCAAGGACTTTTTATGGACAAGACGGCATCTTTCACGGTCGGTATCGTCGGCGCCACGGGCGCAGTCGGTCAAGAATTGCTCGCGCTTTTGCTCGGGCGTAATTTCCCGTTGGCCTCGCTGCGGCTGTTCGCCTCGGCGCGTTCGGCGGGTAAGGTCGTGGAATGCGCCGGGCGGAAATTCACGGTCGAAGAAGCCAAGCCCGGCGTTTTCGCCGATGTTGATGTGGCGTTTTTCGCGGTGGATGGCGCGACGACCCGCGCCCTCGCGCCTGATGCGGTGAAGGCGGGTTGTTTGGTAATTGATAAGAGTTCCGCGTACCGGATGGACCCGGCGGTGCCGTTGGTGATTCCCGAGATCAACCCCGAGGGGTTGCGCCAACATCAAGGCATCATCGCTAATCCGAATTGCTCGACGGCGGTGACGTTGATGGCGCTGTGGCCGTTGCATCGAGAGTTCGGCTTGAAGCGTTATTTTGCGGCCACGTATCAATCGGTCTCAGGCACGGGCGCGGACGCCATCGACGAGCTTGAAGCGCAGGTTCAATCGCACGCCAAAGGTGCGCCGATCACGAAAAAAGTTTATCCTTATCAGATCGCTTTTAACGCCATCCCGCAGGTCGATTCGTTTGGCAGCGACGGTTACACGGGTGAGGAAACGAAGATGCGCGAGGAGAGCCGTAAGATCATGGGCTTGCCCCATCTCAAGATTTCCGCGACGTGCGTTCGGGTTCCGGTGGTTCGGGCTCATTCGGTGGCGGTGAACGCCGAGTTTGAGCGGCCGGTGAGCGTGGAGGCGGCGCGGGCGGCGATCGCGGCGTTTGGCGGTGCGCAGTTGGTCGATGATCCGGCGAAACAAATTTACCCGACGCCTTTGGATTTCAGCCGGCAAGTGAAATGCGGCGTCGGTCGTATCCGCGTCGATTCCGCGCTCGATAACGGGCTGTCTTTGTGGGTCAGCGGCGACAATCTCTGGAAGGGCGCCGCCCTCAACGCCCTGCAAAACGCCGAACTTATGGTACGCGAGGGCTGGCTGCGGCCCAAGGCCAGTCGGTGATTTTTCGTTTCTGCCTAGGCTTGGGCCCAGTGAGGGGCACGGGGTGGGGCGGACTCGAGTTGGAATAATTCCTTGTCATGGCCGCCGCCCGCAGGTTTTCCTCCACCCTTGGCTCGGACGCCTAGCTCAGTTGGTTAGAGCATCTCGCTTACACCGAGAGGGTCGGGGGTTCGAGTCCCTCGGCGTCCACCACTTCTACTTTTTAACTTTCTTCATGCGACACACGATTTCCGTCCTCGTTGAGAACACATTCGGCGTTTTGGCCCGCGTGACCGGCATGATTTCCGGTCGCGGTTTCAACATCGATTCCCTCAACGTCGCGCCCACGCACGATGCCTCGCTCTCACGCATCACCATCGTCCTAAAAGGCGATGAGGCCGCGCTCAGTCTCTGTACCAAGCAACTTCGCAAGTTGGTCAACGTCGTGGACGTCTCCGACTTTGGTGAAGGTCAAGCCGTCGCCCGCGAACTCGTGCTCGTGAAAGTCCGCGCTGACTCCCGCACCCGCGCGGAGTTGTTACAGATCGCGGATGTGTTTCGCGCCAAAATCGTCAACCTCTCCTCCGAGTCGCTCATCATCGAGGTCACCGGCGATGAGGCGAAGATCAACGCGTTCCTCGGCCTCCTCGAGCCGTTCGGCATCATCGAACTCGCGCGCACCGGCCAACTCGCGCTCAAGCGCTGATCGCTCTTCCGCAATCGATCACGTCGCCCTTTTTCCCTAACCCAAACCTTATCTCCCTTTCATCATGCCCGCTAAAGTCTACACCGACAAAGACGCCGATCTCGGCGTGTTTAAAAATAAAACGCTCGCCGTCCTCGGCTATGGTTCGCAGGGCCACGCCCATGCGCTCAATCTGAAGGACAGCGGCTGCAAGGTCATCATTGGCCTCTACGCCGGATCTAAATCGAAAGCCGTCGCCCAATCCCACGGCTTCGAAGTCGTCGAGACCGGTGAAGCCGTGCGCCGCGCGGATGTTATCATGGTCGGCTTGCCCGACATGAAACAGGCCGACGTTTACGCGAGCGCCATCCTGCCCAATCTGAGCAAGGGCAAAACCCTCCTCTTCAGCCACGGTCTCGCCGTTCACTTCGGCCTCATCAAGCTGCACAAGGACATCGACTGCATCATGGTCGCCCCGAAAGGCCCCGGCCACATGGTCCGCCGCCTTTACGCCGAAGGCAAAGGCATGCCGGCCCTCATCGCCGTCGCCCAAGACAAATCCAAGAACGCCAAGAAAACCGCGCTCGCTTGGGCCAAGGGCATCGGCTCGACCCGCGCCGGCGTGCTCCAGACCTCCTTCAAGGAAGAAACCGAGACCGACCTCTTCGGCGAACAAGCCGTCCTCTGCGGTGGCGCCAGCGCCCTCGTTCAAGCCGGCTTCGAGACCCTCGTTGAAGCGGGTTATCAGCCCGAGATGGCTTACTTCGAATGTCTCCACGAGCTGAAGCTTATCTGTGACCTCATGTATGAATCCGGCATCGCCGGCATGCGTTTCTCCATCTCCGAGACCGCTAAATACGGCGACATCACCCGCGGTCCTCGCGTCGTGAACAAGCAGGTCAAAGCCGAGATGAAGAAGATTCTCAAAGAAATCCAATCCGGCCAATTCACCAAAGAATGGGTTAAAGAGCACAAGGGCGGCCTCAAGAAATACAACGCCCTCCTCAAGGCCGGCGAAAAACACCAGATCGAGAAGACCGGTGCTTACCTCCGCAGCATGATGCCGTGGATGGCCAAGAAGAACCTCAAGGGCGTCCAAGCCAGCTACTGAGCACGTAACCCAACGTTGCCAAAAGCTTCCGGGCGCAGACACTTTGTCTGCGCCCTTTTTCTTTCCCGTGTCCAAACTCATCCTCGCCACTCGCCAGAGCCCTTTGGCGCTCGCACAGACCACGATGGTCGCGACGCAGCTGGGCGCTCGTCTCGGCTTGGAAACGGAGTTTTTGAAACTCGTCACCACGGGCGACCAGCAGACCGAATGGTCACTCGAGCAACGCGGCGGCAAAGGCCTTTTCACGAGCGAACTTGAATCCGCGCTGCTCCGCGGCGAAGCCGATGTCGCCGTGCACAGCGGTAAAGACCTGCCGGGCGCCATGCCTGCGGGCCTCGCCATCGCCGGCTACCTGCCGCGCGCCGATCCCCGCGACGTGCTCGTCTTGCGCCAAGGCCTCTCGACGCCCGCCCTCGTGGCCACCAGCAGTCCGCGCCGTCGCCTGCAATTTTCACTGCACGTTCCCACTGCGACTTTCACCACCATCCGCGGCAACGTCGATACGCGCCTCCGGAAAATCGCGGTCGATCGCCTCGCCGACGCCACGATCCTCGCCGCTGCGGGCCTCGCTCGCTTGGGCATTCATGAATGGCCCGGCACGACGTTCGTGCCCTTTGATTGCACGCGTATGGTGCCTGCGGTCGCACAAGCAGCCATCGCGATTCAGTGCCGCGTGGCCGACGTAGCCAGATACGCGGCGCACTTCGACGCCGCCACTTCTCGCGTGGTCACACTGGAGCGGGCTTTCCAAGCTGCGCTCGGCGGTGGCTGCCACACGGCCTTCGCCGCGCATGCGACGGTCGACACGCTTTATCTTTTTCACGAAAACATCGGTGTGCGTACCTTTCCACTCGCCGCCGTAGATTTCGACGCACCCGTGGCCACCGCGGCCCGCATGCTTCAACAACTCGGACTCCTATGAACCCAGCCACTCCTCTTGCCGGCCGCCGCATTGCCATCACTCGCGCCCGCGAACAGTCGCCCGAACTTTCCGCCAAACTCAAAGCCCTCGGCGCCGAAGTACTCGAACTCCCGTTGATCACCATCACCAAAGAAGTCTCCAACGACGCCTTGGCCGATGTGTTTCTCGAGTTCGGCAGTTACGATTGGCTGGTGTTCACCAGCGCCAATGGCGTCCGCTACTTCTTCGAGGAGATTCGGCGCATTTTCGACGACATCCGCTCGCTCGGCCTGATTCGGCTCGCCTGTATCGGTGAAACCACCGCCGAAGCGATTCGCGCGCACCACCTCAAAATCGAGTGCCAACCCAAGGTCGCCACCGCCGAAGCGCTCGCCGCCGCCCTCATCGAAACCGGTAGCCTCGACCACGCCAAAATTCTCGTCGTGACCGGCAGTCTGAACCGCGACGACCTCGTCGACAAACTCACCGAAGGCCGCGCCATCGTGGATACCCTCCAAGTTTACAAAACCGAGCAAACCGATCTCAGTGGCGATCCGGTCGCGGCGGATTTTCGGGCGCGCGGGGCCGACGCGATTCTCTTCGCCAGTTCTTCGGCCGTCCAATCCTTCGCCGATCAAGCCGCGGCGCTTAAACTTAAAAAAAATGCCGTGCACCCGATCGCCGGTAGCATCGGTCCGCAAACCACGGAAACTATGAAAAAAGTCGGCGTCCCCGTCGGGTTCACCGCCAAGACGCCCAACCTCGACAGCTTGGTCGAAGTGCTGGTTAAAAAATTAGCTTCATGAAAGTCCCGTTCCTCGATCTGAGTTTGCAGCACCGCGCCTTGCGTGAGCCGGCGCTCGCCGCCTTGACCGCGACGTACGACGCCACGCGTTTTTGCCTCGGTAAAGACGTCGAAGACTTCGAAAAAAATTTCTCGGCCACGCTGGGTTACCCGCGTACCCTCGCCATGAACAGCGGGACGTCTCCGCTGCACGTCGCGTGCATGATCGCGGGCTTTGGCCCGGGCGATGAAATCATCACCGCGCCGTTCACGTTTATTTCTTCGGCGTGGGGCATCAACTACGTCGGAGCGACTCCGGTCTTCGCGGATATTGAGGCCGGCACTTACAACCTTGATCCGGTGAAACTCGAGGCG
>CAJAFD010000234.1 GCA_903938935.1 uncultured Opitutia bacterium | reverse complement strand
TCGGCCAAGGCGGCGCGCTCACCACGCCCTACGCCAACGGCACTAACTGGAACGTCGGCACCGGCAATCTTTCCGGTTACAACCGCTACGCCCAGACCCACACCGTCGACGCCGTCTTGAAATTCGATTTCATGGGCGTGAAGAGCAAGTTCCTCTTGGGCTTCCAAAAGGTAGATCCCTACCAGACCTTCTTGGGCGGCCAAACGGTCACCGACTCGATCTGGCAGTTCCTGCCCGGCGCGCGTAACACCACGTCCAATCCGGACTACGCCGGCACCAACCGCACGATCTACGAAGCTGGCGCTGTGCCGGTCAATCAGGTCATCCGCGACCGCAACGGCGCCATCAAGCCCGTCCGCCAAATCTACTCCAACTTCGATCCGGGCGCAGAAATCTACCCCGACATCACCGCCTATCACCAAGAGGACCGCAACGCCCTCGACGGTTACAAGGACGAGATTCTCTCCACCTACGTCAACTACCAGGCGACCATGTTCAAGGATCGCCTCACCCTCCTCGCCGGTTACCGCGAAGAGAAGCGTTGGGCCCGTGGCCAGTTCCAGTCCAACAACTATCCGTGGTATGTCTACGTCCCCGACATGCACCTCCGCCCCGATCTCTATCCCGAGAGCGAGTGGGGTCATTCGATCAGCTACCAACGCGGTATCCCCTCTGACCAGAAGGGTGACTCGTGGATGGGCGGCCTTTCCTTCGCCCTCACCCCTGAGATCAGCGTCTACGCTTCCAACTCCAAGACCTTCAAATTCAACTCCGGTCGCGTCGGCGGCCTGTTCGTTGGCGATGAAGTTCTCTGGTATAACGAAGCCCGCGCCTTCGGTGCCGGCGGCACTCCCGGTGCTTCATTCAGCTACCTCGGCCAGACGGTCACCTCCCTGTCCCAATTCCAAAGCCTCCTTTCGAGCCGCGGAGTTTACAACGTGATCCAAAACGAACAGGGCATGAACTGGGAGTTCGGCGCCAAGGTCTCGAAGTTCGACGGCAAGCTCGTCGGCACGCTCTCGTTCTTCCGCGGCGAACGCGAGAACCAGATGCTCGACGACGGCGCGAAGCAGTCGAATCTTGAAGAACCCCTCAACTACAGCACCACGCTGTTCCCCGTCGGTTCGCCTTACCGCAACACCCGCCTGCTCCGCTGGCGCACGACGGATCTCATGAACCGCGTCGAAGGCACGGAAGCCGAAGTCATCTGGTCCCCGATCCGCAACTACCAGGCCGTCATCAACGGCTCCTGGCTGCGCACCGCCAAGACCGTGTATGACAAGACCCGTGCTGCCCCCGGCACCGCGGCCTACAACGCCTCCACGGCCGCCGCCAAGGTCGCCTCGGACATCTACTACAACGCCCGCATCGAGAACGTCCCTGAGTTCCGCTTCAACATCTTCAACAAATACACCTTTGTTGACGGCGTTGTTAACGGCATGGCTCGCGGCCTCAATCTCGGTCTCGGTATGCGCTACTCCTCCGAGACGGTTGTTTCCCGCTCGGTGGATTGGAATCCGTTGGCTGGTGGTTACCAAGCCGGCGACTACCTCGTGTTCGACGCCACCGTCGGATATCCTTGGGAACTGTTCGGCTACAAGGTCAACAGCTCGCTCGGTATCTACAACGTGACCGACCAGAAATACTCCGAAGGCTCGTTCGCCCTTTCCCCGGCGCGTAACTGGTCCTTCCGGACGACCCTGTCGTTCTAATACTACCACCCGACTCACGTCGGGTAGTTCTCCCAGCGGAGCCCCTCACCGGGCTCCGCTTTTTTGTGCCCATATTCTACCAGCCGACACCGCCTGAGTTGTTCTTCTCTTCGCCTGATCGAGAGGGCGGTTTAAACTGAATCAGCGCCGCACCAAAAACGATGCGGGCGGGCGCCACGCCGAAATGGATTTTGGGCGCGGCATCATGGATAGCTCACGCCCGCCACTCCGCCACGGTTTATCGGGGATACGTTAATCTTGGTTATCCTAATCCCTGAGCCCATGCCCTTTCAGAAAAACTCGAGCCTGCCCTCCCCTAACCCTACTGAGAAGAACGCCGCCCCAAGGCCTTAAGAAACCGGGGCCAACGTCTCCGCCACCGGCGTCCGATACGCCTTCAAGGCCGGCACCGCGCCGCCCAAAGCGCACAGCGCCGTCATCACCAGTGGACACACCCAAAGCACCGCGTGACCCGCCGTGATATTCAAGACGACGCCCGTCTGCGCGCGGATCACTTCGGCCACGCCCGCCATCAACGCGAAATAAATACTAAATCCCGCCGCCGCGCCGAGCGCGCCGATACACGCCGCCTCCGCCACGACCGCACCGAAAATCGTCCGCCGCCGGGCCCCGAGCGCCCGCAAGATCGCGAGATCCCGCTGCCGCGCACTCATCGAATTATAAATACTCGCCAACACCGAACCCGCCGCGACCAAGGCAACGAGATAAGCGACGAGCGCCAACACACGATCAAACCACGAGATTTTCCCAAAAAGCTCCGTCATGATCGCCCCCACCGGATACGCCAATGTCATCCGGTTGCCCTGCTTATTGATCATCATGTCGAGCATGAAGCCCGCCGACGCAGCACGCAGCTGGATCAACACCGCGCTCACATCCGTCGCCGCCTTCGGATCGTGCCCGCTCATCGTCTGCACACCCTTAATTGGAATCCACACGACTTTATCAGCGGGCGTATTCGTCGGCGCCAAAATTCCCGTCACCGTAAAAATTTCCTCGTGCTGATTCTTCTCATCAAACGCCAGTCCGTGAAACGGCTGAAAGGTGTCCCC
>CAJAFD010000233.1 GCA_903938935.1 uncultured Opitutia bacterium | reverse complement strand
GTATTCTTGGAACCAGAGCAGGGCTTCGAGATCGAGATGGTTGGTCGGCTCGTCGAGGAGCAGGAGCGCGGGCTCGGCCACGAGGAGGCGGGCGAGATGGGCGCGCATGACCCAGCCGCCGGAAAACGTTTTGGCGAGCTTGAGCGCATCGCCTTCTTTGAAGCCGAGACCGGCGAGGATTTTTTTCGCGCGCGGCTCGAGCGTGTAGTCGATGTCGTAGTCGTCTTCGTCGGGCTCGAGTTTTTTGCCGCTGGTGGCGATGTGGAGAATGGTTTCGTCGCCGGCCGGAGCGCTCTCTTGCGGGAGGTAACCGAAGTCGGCGCCGCGTTCCCATTCGATGGTGCCGGTGTCGGGTTTTTCCTCACCGAGGATGAGGCCGAAAAGGGTGGATTTGCCCGCGCCGTTGGGCCCGATCAAGCCGAGGCGATCGGTGCGCGCGATGAAGAGCGAGACTTCCGAGAAGAGTTCGCGGGTGCCGTAGGACTTGGAAACGTCGGCGATGGTGAGCATGAGAACCCGCAAATAAACGCGATCCTCCGCCATGCCGTCAATGGCGCGGTTTTCGCGTCGCAAAAGTGTCACCTAATAGGTGACACTCGGTTTTAGCGCTGGAGAGTGAGGGCGATGCAGCCGGCGACGGCGATCACGCCGCCGATCAAAGAGCGGCGAGTGGGGCGGTCGCCTTCCAGCCAAAACGCGATCGGGATGGAAAGCAGCGGGGCGGTGGCCGCGATGGGCAGCACGATGCCGCTCGGCGTGGTGGCGAGCGCCCATTGGTAACACCCGACGCCCAGCACCGGCCCCGCGAGGCCGTTGGCCAAGATCCACATGCGGGCGCGGCGGCGGGCGGGCGGCGTAGCGTCGGGCTCGGGTCGCGGCGGGAGTTTGCTTAAACAACGAAGCGCGAGAAACCACAGCGCGGTAAACACGAGGCCGGCGAGGATGCGATGGTACGCGGCGTTGAGGCCGAAGGTGGCGTTGTGCGAGAGTTCACCGGCGGCGTCGGCGACAAGTCCGCCTTTGCGGCTGACGAGTGCGCCGAGGCCTTGGCCGGCGGCGGCGAGCAGGCCAAAAAGAAATCCGATGGGTTTAAGTGCGACCCGCGGTGGGTGCGCGCGGCTCGGCAGCAACGCCACGATCACGCCCGCCAGCACCACGACGCCCCATAGTAATTGCGCGCCGGTGAGGCGCGTATCGAGCCAGAGCCACTCGCCGAGCGCGGCGATGGGCGCGGCGAGACATTGCGTCATTAACACCGTGAGCCGTGACCCGAGCAACGGTAGCGCGCCATAAACTCCCAGATCACCCAAACCCATGCCGATCAACCCACTCAGGAAAAACCAGCCCACGCTCGCGCTCGTAAACCCATGCCCGAGCGTGTGGGCAAAAAGACCGAGCGCGGCCGCCGCGACGAGGAGGCGCCCGAGGTTGGCGCGGGCTGAGCCACTCGCCCGCACGCTGTGGCTCGCGCAGGTGGCGTTAAGCGCAAAAAAAGTGGCGGCGAGGAACGAGGCGAGCATCGGCGGGGCGTCACGTGAACGGAAGGATCGCGCCGAAGCGAAGATTTTTTCATGGCGTTGCGTTTCTACGCCCGGCTATTTCTCGCTGCACCTTTATGAAAGCCAAACGCCAGACCAAACGCCCGGAAGACATCAACGCCGCCCTCGCGGCCAAGAAAGGT
>CAJAFD010000232.1 GCA_903938935.1 uncultured Opitutia bacterium | reverse complement strand
GTTTTTGTAATGCGGCGCGGTCGCCTTGGTCGAGTGCAGCGGCGCGGAGTCGGATGAGCTCGCTGTGTTGGCGCCAGGCGATCGTGCCCAGAAAGAGAACGGTGCCAGCGAGCAGCGTGGTCAGCAGTACGAATGGGGTTTTCATGGGGGCGGGTCTCAGTTTACGCGGGCCGCCATGGACGCAATCAAGGCGTGGAGGAATGCCGGGTCGCCGGGGAGCGAGCGCAACGCCGCTAGGGCGGCTTGACTGTGTTCTTGGGCGAGACGGCGGGAGGTTTCGATGCCGTGGAGTTTTACAAACGTAGTTTTGTCGGCCTTGGCGTCTTTGCCGGCGGTTTTTCCGAGAGTCGCGCTGTCGGCGGTGGCGTCGAGCACGTCGTCGATGATTTGGAAGGCTAGACCGACGTGGTGGCCCACGGTGCGTAGAATCGTCAGCGCGGCCGACGGCGCTTCGGCGCAGAGACCGCCCATGACGAAGGCGGCTTCGATCATGGCCGCAGTTTTGTTGAGGTGGATGAACTCGAGTTCGGCGGCGGTGGCGGTGGATTTTTTTTCGGCGAGGAGGTCCTCCATCTGGCCGCCGATGAGGCGTCGGCTGCTAGCGGCGTCGGCGAGCTCGCGGGTGAGGGCCTGCGCGAGGGTGGGGCGTGAAGCGTAGTGGACGGAGAGAATGACAAAGGCTTCGGTCAGAAGCGCGTCGCCTGCGAGCAAGGCGGTGGCTTCGTCGAATTGACGGTGTGCAGTGGGACGGCCCCGGCGCAGGTCGTCGTTATCCATACAAGGCAGATCGTCGTGGATAAGGGAATACGTGTGGAGGCACTCGATGGCGACGGCGGCGGGTAAGGCCGAGTCGTCGGTCAGCCCCAGCGCTTCAGCGGTGGCGAGGGTAAGGACGGGCCGGAGCCGTTTGCCGCCGCCGAGCAGACTGTAGCGCATAGCTTCGTGCAAACGCGTGGGCCGGGTCGTGGCCGCGGGTAGGTAGCGATCAAGCCCAGTCTCGACCCGAGTCACGTGATGTTTGAGAGCAGCGGCAAAGTCCATCGCCGGCAAGTAGCGCGGGTTAAGCCGCGTGTCTCAAACTAATTTGCGCGCTGGGGAGTATGATGATGAAACATTCTCGCCAACGCCGCAATCTTGCGCCTGATTCATAGAGAACTTGCTATGCCAACTTACGAGTACGTCTGTCCGAAATGTAGTCATGAATTCGAGCTGTTTCAGTCGATGCGCGACGAACCGCTGAAGAAATGCCCCAAGTGTAAGAAGCTGGGAGTTAAGCGGCTCGTGGGCGGCGGGGCTGGTTTGATTTTTAAAGGCACGGGCTTCTACATCACGGATTATAAAAAGAAAACCGGCAGCCCGTCTGACGGCGGTGGCGAAACCAAGCCTGCCGCTGCAGTCAAAAATTAATAGCTTAGTTTACCTGTGAGCAAATCAGCTTCCACTTTCTCGCCTCAGCTTGTCGGTATGATCATCGCGGCGGTGTTGAGTATCGTGATGGGGTTAGCATTGGCAGTGCTGGTGTTGGCGCTCAAGCCCGTGGTAAAATTAGCGGCCGACGTTGAGCTGGAAGAGCCCGCGCCTGACGTGGTTTACTACCGTGAAGGCAAACGGGATAATTTAAGAACGCGGATCGCGGCGGATACTTTCAACCGGTTTCTCACGGGCTATTCCGTGAAAGTTGATGAAGTCGATTTGAATGCGCTGCAGCAGACCGCGCTCGAATCCACGGGCTCTTTTTACAATACCAGCGCACCGAGTTTTCGGCTGCGGGATGATCAATTACAAATCGGCGTGGGGGTGAATCTGAACGTGTACGGATATCCGATTGCGACGCTCGTGCAGACGACGGGGACGTTTGTGCGTAAGGGCGAAATCTTTGCTTTCGAACCCACGACTATGTGGGTCGGTTCGTGCCCCGTGCATCGCCTGCCTCTTTTTGGCGCGCCCTTGATGGCTAAAATTATCGCAGCTCAAGCCTGGCCCGAAAGGATCGTCACGGCTTGGAGTAAGCTCAGCGACGTTAAAGTTAGTGAATCTAGTCTGAGCCTCACGACGCAGTGATGCGAGTGTCGGCGATCACACGCTGGGGCTGGGTCTTCGCCGGGATTTGCTGGGCGAACGTGTGGATAAATGCGGCGACGCCCGTATTATCGCAGACGGGACCTGGGCAATTTGAAATCGCCAGTCTCGAAGCTAGTGCTGCGCAACGCGTGCGCGAGGAGGCGGAGGCGGCTTGGCGCTGGCTCGCGTTGCCCCTCGATTTGCCGGCGGCCGGATTTTCTTCACCGATATTTGTGCGGTTGATCCCGGCGGAGACGTGGGCGGAGGCTTTGCCGTTTCGCGTCGTGGCGGAGCCGGGCGGAGTGGTTTCGTTGCGTCTGCGGTGGAGTGCTACAACGCCAGTCGTGGACGTGCGCCGTGCGCTGGTGCAGGCGTTGCTGGTGCGTATCAGCGTCGCCGCGCACGGGGTAAATACCCATCTCGTTATCCCGCCGTGGCTGCAACAGGCGTGCGTGGAATGGTGGCGAATTCGGGCCGAACCGGCCCAAGCGGATGCGTTGCAACAGGACTCGGCCGCGCTGGCGCCGCCGGCGCTTGAAGTCGTGTTGCACGGGGATCGTGGCGGCGTCGAGTCCCGGCAACTGCAGGTAGGAGCGGTGTGGTTGTTGGCTTGGTTGCAGGCGGAGAGCGGATCGGCGGGCGAGTGGGACCTTTACCGCTCGCGCTTGCTCGCCGGCGCAGATCCCGAAGTGGCCTTGGCAGAAAGTTTCGCCGGGCGCTTCGCGGATGCGCTCGAGCGTGAACTGTGGTGGCAGACGGGCTGGCATCACCTGCGTCGCGCGCGGACCCAGC
>CAJAFD010000231.1 GCA_903938935.1 uncultured Opitutia bacterium | reverse complement strand
GATGCCGACACGCCGATGTCGCTCATCTACACCTCGGGCACGACCGGCGCCTCCAAAGGCGCGGTCCTCACGCAGGGCAATTTCGCGACCAACGCCCTCACGCTCGTCACCGCTTGGGCTATCACCAGCGCCGACCGCTATTTGGCGACGTTGCCGCTGTTTCACGTGCACGGCTTGGCCAACGGCCTGCATTGCTGGCTCTTCAGCGGTTGCCACCTGCGGTTGCTTGAGCGCTTCGAACACGCCAAGGCCGCGCAGTGGTTTGAAGACTACCAACCCACGCTCTTCTTTGGCGTGCCCGCGATGTTCATCCGCTTGCTCGAACTGCCCGCCGACGTCGCGCGCAAAATCGGCGCGCGGTTGCGCCTCGCCGTTTCGGGTTCGGCGCCGTTGCCGGCGGAGGTGCACGAAAAATTCCGCCTACTTTACGGCTCCGTCATTCTCGAACGTTACGGTATGACCGAGACGTTGATGAACGTCGGCAACCCCTACGCCGGCGAACGCCGCCCGGGCACCGTCGGTCTGCCGCTTGCACATGTCGCGGTGAAAATCTGCGACGAAGCCCACGCGCCCGTGCCGGATGGCACGACGGGCGAAGTTTGGGTGAAAGGCCCGAATGTCTGCTCCGGTTATTGGCGCCGCCCTGAGGCGACGGCGGCGGCTTGGACCGACGGTTGGTTCCGCACCGGCGACATCGGCGTGCGCGCGGCCGACGGTTACATCACGCTGCAAGGTCGGCGCAGTGATCTGATTATTTCCGGTGGTTTTAATATTTATCCACGCGAGATCGAGGAACTGATTTTGGAGCAGCCCGGCGTGCGCGAGGCGACGGTCGTCGGTCTGCCCGATCCCGTGCGCGGTGAAGTGCCCGTGGCCTATCTTGTCGTGGATGCGGCGAAATTTGACGAAGCGGCGACGGTGGCGTTCCTGCGCTCGCAACTCGCGTCGTTTAAACAACCGCGTTCTTATGTGCGGGTGGCTTCGATCCCGCGCACCGCTTTGGGCAAGGTCCAAAAGCACCTGCTAAAATCTCTTACCCCGACCGCATGAACCCTGCTACCCTATCGCTCATCGCGCTGCTCGCGGTCATCCTATTAAGTCTGACCTCGCGCATTAATGTCGGTATCTTAGCGATTGCTCTGGCTTTTCCGGTCGGCGTGTACGCGGCGGGTTTTAAAGCGGAGGTGTTGTTAGGCTTTTTTCCATCGGCCTTATTTCTCACACTGGCGGGGGTGACGTTGTTGTTTGGGATCGCGCAGCTCAACGGTACGTTGGAGGCGTTGGCGCGGCGCGGCGTGCGGGCCTGTGGCGGTACGCCCGCGTTGTTGCCTCCGTTGTTTTTCGTGCTTTCGTGCGGGCTCTCGATGACGGGACCAGGGGCGATCGCGGCGAGTGCGTTGGTGGCGCCCTTGGCGATGTCGGCAGGAATTACCGCGGGAGTATCACCGTTTTTGATGGCGCTCATGGTCGCCAATGGCGCCAACGCGGGTAATCTTTCTCCTTTTAGTGCGGTGGGCGTGATCGTTCAGGTGCAAATGCAGAGGGCCGGCCTGCCGCAGAGTGACGGGAGTGTTTTTGCGGCGAACTTTGTGGCTCATGCTGTCGTCGCATTGGGAGCTTATCTGCTTTTTGGCGGCATCAAACTGCTGCGGGCGCCTAAAGTCGCCACGGCGGCGGTGGCAGTGTCGCCGTTGACGGGGCGGCAGTGGTTTACGTTGGCGGTTGTGTCGGCTTGGATCGTGGCCGTCGTGGCTTTCAAAATGAATCCAGGGCTCTCGGCTTTTGCCGCATCGGCTTTCTTGATCATGGCGCAGGCTGCGGATGATCAAAAGGCCTTAGCCACCGTGCCATGGGCGGTGCTCTTGATGATCTCTGGAGTGAGCCTGTTAGTCGGGGTCTTAGAGAAGACAGGCGGGATGGATTTATTTTCGTCCCTCTTGGCGCGGATCGCGACCGCGGGCACGGTCAACGGGGCCATGGCTTTTGTGACCGGCCTGATTTCAACCTATAGCTCGACCTCGGGTGTCGTGTACCCGGCGTTTTTACCGATGGTGCCAGGCTTGGTGGCGAAAACTGGCGGTAATCCGTTGGAGGTCGCGTTGAGTATCAATGTGGGCGCGGCCATCGTGGATGTGTCGCCACTTTCCACGATTGGCGCGCTCTGCGTCGCCGGATTACCGGTGGGCGGAGATGCTAAAAAACTTTTCCGGCAGATGTTGCTTTGGGGGTTTGCCATGGTCGTGGTGGGCGCCCTTTTCTGCCAGTTTTTCATCCGCTTTTTTGTCTGATCGGTAGTAATAAATTTGCTGCCCTGTTCGAGCGCGGTTCCATCATTCACTTAACCCTTTTTTATCTATGAAAACTTGGCTTGCTCGTTTTGTGGTGATTACCGCGCTCTTCACTTGGGCGGGGTCGAGTGTTGTCATCGCGGCGGAAAAAAAATCACCCGAAGATGATGCCGCGGCGCGTTGGAAAAAATATGAGCCGGAGTTTGTGGCGTTCGGGGAAGCGGATCGCGCGAGCCCGCCGGTGCCGGGAAAAATCCTTTTCGTGGGCAGCAGTATTTTTCGTAGGTGGACGAACGTCGCTGAACAGATGGCGCCCTTGCCGGTGTTGAACCGCGCGTTTGGTGGCTCGCGCACGGCGGATCAACTCGCGCGTTTCGCGCAAGTCGTCACGCCCTACGCGCCGAAAGTCATCGTGTATTACTGCGGCAGCAACGACCTCAAGGCCGGCGCGATGGTCGAAGATCCGGCGGCGATTTTTCGTCGATTTCGCCAATTTTCCGAGCGGGTGCGCGCGGCGCAGCCGACGACGCGGATTATTTTCGCATCCAGCACGCGTTCGCCGGATCGCGTCGAGCGCTGGGAGCAGGTCGACCACTACAACGCGCTCGCGCGGGCTTATTGCGCCGCGACGCCGCACCACACTTTTGTGGATTTGAATCCTGCGCTCGTGGATCGCAATGGTCACCCGCGGCTCGATTTATACCTCGCGGATAAACTTCATTTTCACCCGCCCGCCTACGTCGAGTTTGCGCGCATCATCAAGCCAGTGCTCACGCGTGTGTGGACCGAGGTCGAAGCGGAAACGGCGGCTCAAGCCGCGGTGCGCTAACGGTGGCGCGGCCGACTCTGAACTTTGGCGCGCAGGCTGCGGCCGTTGATCCACGTGCCGTCGGAAAGCACGACGGAAGGTTTTTCGGGTAGGCCGCGTTCGTTGCGCTGCAACATGCCGATGAGCAGATCCACTGCGTTGCCGCCGACGTGCGCGTAATCTTGATTGATGCCGGCGATGCCACGATCACCGGCGCGCCGGTCGAGACTGACGACGCCCACATCTTGGGGCACGCGTTTGCCCAGTCGCGCGAGCCAGTGCGGGACTTCGGCCAAGTTTACGCCGAGGATCACTTCGGGTTGATGGGTGTGAAACCACGCGGCAAATAGGGCCTCCTCCCAACGATCAAGCATCAGCGGCGGCACGCGGTCGGCCGGGGGTTGAGCCGATTGATCGAGCAGCGCGGCACCGACCCAGCGCTTACCGACTTTTTCAGCGACGCGTTCTTGTAGCACCAATCCGAGTCGGCGATGGCCGCGGCTACGGCATGCTTTAACGGCGAGGATTAGGCCTGAGAAATGGTTGTGCGCCACGCGACTTACCGGGACTTGATTAAGCGAGTAGCCGACCGCGACCGTGCAAAATTGGTTCCAGTCCAAATCGATCGAATCCTGGACGGAGTGGAGCGGCGCGACGAGGAGGCCTTGGACGCCGCGGTGTTGGAGGATTTCCGTGATGCGTCGCGGCGTGAGTTCTGGGTCTTCGAGATTAAATTCTTCGAGATGGTAGCCCTGCGCGAGTGCGCGGGTGCGGGCGCCGGCGAGCAGTTGCCCATAATTTTGAGCAAACCAGGCAGTGCGATCGGCGGGGTGTTTTTTGAGAAAACCAAGTGTGGCTTTATACGTATGACCACTGCGGGAACGGCGCGCAGTCATGAGCGCGGCGATGAGAGGGTTAGAACGGTACCCGAGTTCTTGGGCGGCACGTCGGATTGTGGCGCGTTGGGTCTCGGTGATGCGCGGATCGTTGCGCAACGCCCGCGAGACGGTCGACGCGTGCACGCCCGCCCGCTGGGCGATATCGCGCATCGTGCTGGGCGGTGCGGGCATGTTAAAAAAGAATGGCTCGAACTCGGTCGGCCTGAATTCAGGCCGGACCAACGTACGCGAAGCGCGGCGTCACCGTGCCATCGGCCAGCGTGACGGTGGAAACGAACATCGCCTGCGGCCGCACCCAAAGACCACCGTCGCCGTAGAGCATTTTATAAACGACGAGGACTTCCTGTGTCTCCGAATGGCGGGCGAGCCCGAGGACTTGGTAAGCGTTGCCTTTGTAATGACGGTAGCGCCCCGCGCGGGGTGCGGCGGGGAGCGGGGCGAGGGGCGCTTCGTCCATGGATCGTTTTTAAACTTACTTCGCGGTGACGCGCAAAATCCCCTTCATGATCGCCGAGTGCCCGGGGAAACTGCAGATGAAATCGTAGTCGCCCGGCGTGGTCGGGGCGATGAAGTAGATTGTGTCGCTGGTCTCCGGTTGCGTGATCGCGGTGTGGAAGAGCACGTCGGCGCTGTCGGGCACGTAGTTTTTCGCGGTGCCTTCGACGCCGAGCGCGAGGGCCGCGTTGCCGACGTCTTGGCCCTTGCCGGGGGCGCAGAGGACGAAGTTGTGGAGCATGTCATCGGTATTGCGGAAGATGAGGCGGATGCGCGTGCCGGCTTTGGTGGTGAGGAGCGTTTGGTCGAATTTTAGGCCGGGCTGCGTGCCCAGCAGAAACGCCTGATCGCCTTCGCTGTTGGGCCAATCGGTGGGTGGCTTGACCGGGTGTTTCGCGGAGTGCGCGCTGGCGGCGGCGGGCAGGGCGGCGACGCAAAGCTCGGCGGCGTTGGGCACGAGAGGAATGATGCGATCGCCCGCGGGCAGACGATTAAGGGTGTAATAGGCGACCGGGTGGAGCACCGCGGAGCCGCCGGTCGCGGCGCGTACGCCGCTGACTTTGACTTCGTGGATGTAGCCTTCGCGCAGGCATTGCGCAGCGAGGCGCACGCTCAGGCCATCGGGTGCGACGACGATTTTTTGAATCGGGCAGACCATGCGGTTAACCGGTGCGGCACCATAGGCGGTGTGGTAATTGTACGTGAACCCGGCGAGGGAGTAACTCGCGAGATTCTCGGCGGTGGCGCGGTCCACGGGCTGCGTAAACGTGAGGAGAAAACCATCGGGCTGCGCTTTGATTTCTTTGATTTCAAACGGCGTCTGGCCCGTCCAGGTGACGCGTTCGATGCCGTATTGTTTCGGGCCAACGGAGCCCCAGCCGCGGGCGCTCTCGCCTACGAACATCGTGGCATTTTCACCGATCGCCATGCGGAGGATGCCGCTGTCGAAGCCCTCGCGGAACGAGTATGCTGCGCCTTGCCAGACGCCCGCGACTTTCTCGAGTGAGACGCGGATGAGCTTACTCTGACCCTGGTCGCCGACGTAAAATTGGCCGGCGAATGGGCCGAATTTTCCGCCGCTGAGATCCTCGATCATGCCGGAGTTGGAGATGCCGAGAATCGTGTGGGGTAACCAGACCGCGGGCGGCTTCAGGCCCGGGAGATTTTGCGCGACGACGTGCATGGGTTGCTCGAAGTCGGAGATTTTTTCCGGGCGAACTTTTACGGTGGAGCCGGGAAGTTTGCTCCACGCGAGACCGGCGGGATGGCCGAGGAAATCGCCCGATTCGATGTGCGTGATTTTGCCCGAGCCGACCCATTCGCCCTGATTGTCGGTGGAGAACCATTCACCTTGGGAGCTCACGGCAAAACCGGCGGGCGAGCGCAGGCCGCTCGCGATCGGCGTGAGTTGGCCGTCGGGCGTGATCTCGACCATCCAGCCGCGCCACGGCACGGGAGCCTGCGTGGAGCCGCCGAAGGCGACGTTGAGCGTGACGCGGAGGTTGCCGTTGGGCGCGAGGACGGGGCCGAACGCGTACTCGTGGTAGCTGCCGGAGATGGGTAACTTGGCGACGGTTTGAAAAACATCGGCGCGACCGTCGCTGTTGGTGTCGACCAGGCGCGTGAGTTCTTGGCGTTGCGCGACGTAGTAACCGCCGGACGGGGCGGCGATGATGCCGAGGGGTTCGTGGAGGCCTTGCGCGAAGAGCGTGTAGCGCGGCTTCGGTTCGGCGTCGTAGGCGCCGTCGATCCACCAGACTTCGCCGCGGCGTGTGGTCACGAGGAGACGTTGACCGGCGACGGGTAAAATGCCGCTGACCTCGAGGATGATGCCTTCGGGCACGGGCAACGGGGTGCGTTGCCACATGCGATTTTCGGCGGCGACGAGCGCGTCGGAGGGTTTCGCGAAACGCTCGAGCGCGGAGGGGTTATTGGTTTGCGCGCGGGACGTGAGCGTGGCGGCGGAGACGGCGGCAAGAAAAAAAGAGAGGCGCTTCATGGGAGGGGATTACCAGACGAGCGTGTAAGTGAGGGTGCGGTCGACTTTGCCGCCGGAGAGCGGGACGACGAGTTGTTGGCGGCCGTTGCGCGTGCGCACGGTGGGGTGGAGCGGTCCGCCTTTGGGTAGATCGATGTAGTAGGTACGATCACCAATGATCCAGCCGTTGCCGCCGGGTTGAGCGGTGATGACGTCGGCTTCGGCGACTAACACGTAGGTTTCCCAAGACGTGTTGCGGCCATTAAACACGAGGGTGCGCGTGAGGCTGCGGCCATCAGCACCGGGCACAAGGGTGTCGCGGACGTCGAGTTGGGCGAGTTTGCCGAGGAACGTCGGCGTACCGTCGGGTGCGAGCGTGTAGCCTTGCGAAGACCAGAGTGGCTCGGGTGCATCCGGCCAGTCGTGCGCGAAACTCTCGAGGAGGGCGACGGTGGGTTTGTGGTTGAGGGTGAGGGCGGGGCCGGAGGGTTGGGCGAGTTGGGATTCACCGCGACTCTCCCACATGTCGGCGACGTCGATGAAGCCGCCGCGCCAAACGCGCAGGAGCGAACCGGTTTCAAAATCGTAGGCGAAGTGGGCACCCGTGGGTGAACCGACGCTGATAGCGTAGAGGCGTTTTTTGGGTTCGTAGGGGACGAAGCCGCGTTGAAGCCGCGGGCGGTCGCCGGGTGCGAGCGGGATGGACGGCGCGATCTTCGGCTTGGTGTTGGGGTCGACGTACGTGAACGATTGAGCGGGTAGACCGATGCCGCGGACGCCGATGGCGAGGGCGGCGCGGGCGGCGCGGACGTGTTGATAATCGAGCCGGAATGGATGCGTGCCGGCGGTGAGCGTGACCGTGCGACCGTCGGCGCCGAGCTCGAGGGGCGAAATGGCGAGTTGATCGTCGATGAGGAGGCGGGCGGGGTTGCGCGTCTCGGCGTTAAACGTGTAGGTGTCGGCGCGGCCGACGTGGAGGGTGCCTTTGATGACGAGGGCGCCTTTGCCGGATTTCTGAATCGGAGCGACGGACAAGTTAGGCAGCGGGCCGGATTCGGTGGGTGTGGCGACGTAATCGGCGATGCCTTTTTGCGGGCCGACGTAGAGTTCGTAGGTCAAGCCGCTGGTCGTGAGGGCGGGACTGTCGAGCAGCTGCGCGGAGAGGGCGCGGACGGCGAGCGTGCCGTGGTCGCCTTGAATCATGAGCGGGCCGCGCGGGGCTTCGGGTTCAGTTTCAAATAAGGCGCTGCGCGTGGGGCCGCTGATCTCGACGTTTTCGTGGATGAGATAACCGTTGAGGAACACGCGGAGGAATTTGGCGTTGGCCATTTTTTTGCCGGCGGCGTCGAACCGCGGGGCGCGGAATTCGATGCGGAGGTGTTGCCAGAGACCGGGGGCGCGAGCGGCGTGAGCGCGGGGCGCGGTGCCGTCGTAGCTTTCGTTGCCTTGGCCGCGGGCGGCGTCCCAGCGATCGTAGATGCCGCCGCAATCAGAGGGCTTCGTCGCGGCGGTCTGGCCCCAGCTGTCGAAGAGTTGCACCTCGTAGCGGCCCATAAGGTAGACGCCGGAGTTGGAGCCGGCGGTGAGGAGGAAATCGAGATCGAGTTCGACGTCGGCGTGATCCCAGGCGGTGACTAGATGAGCGCGGGCCTGTTTGGTGGGATTATTGACGAGTAAGCCCGAGCCGGGAAGGCCGGTGAGAATTTTATCATGGCGCGGGTCGCCGACCAGGGCGCTGGCGGATTGCCAATTGGCGCCGAGGGTTTTGAGGGCGCCGGGTGCGGTGAGCGTGAGAGGCGACTGGGCGTGCGCGACGTGAGCGAGCAATGCGCACGCGAGCAGACGAAGGGGTAGAAACTTCATGGGGAGGGAAGAGGCCGAAGGTCAGGCCAAAATTCCCGCTACGGCAACCCCTGATACGGGTTGGCTGTGATTTTTTCGGACGTTAACGCGGGTCGCGCGGTGCGCGACGACCCGCGTCGCTAACCTCAGAGTTTATCGACGATGCGATCGGCGAGGCCGTAGGCGATGGCTTCTTTGGCGTTGAGGTAGAAATCGCGGTCGGTGTCGCGGTTAATGACCTCAATGGGCTGGCCGGATGCTTGGGCGAGGATCTCGTTCAACTCGGCGCGGATTTTTTCCATTTCCTTGGCCTGGATGTTGATGTCGGTCGCGGGTCCGACCATGCGGCCGGAGATGAGCGGTTGGTGAATCAAGACCCGGGCGTGCGGGTAGAGGAGGCGACGGCCCTTGGGGACGCCGGAGAGCAGGATGGAGCCCATCGAGGCGGCCATGCCGGTCACGACCACGGTGATCGGCGAGGTGATCAACTTCATCGTATCATAAACCGCCATACCAGCGGTGATGGAGCCGCCGGGAGTGTTAATGTAGAACGTGATCGGTTTGCCGGGGGCGACGGCTTCGAGGTAGAGGAGGCGCTCGGTGATATCCTTGGCGGAGGCGTCGGTGACGGCTCCCCAGAGGAAGATTTTACGTTGTTCGAGAAATTTTTTCTGAATGAGCAGCGCGACGGGTGCGCCGTTTTTCTTGCCGGCGGCTTCTTCCTTTTCGTCGTCGTCCTCATCGTCGTCATCGAGGCGAGGGGTCGGTTCGGCGAGGTTGGGCTGGAGGCTGGAGAAATGCATATGAGCAAAGAGTGGGAGGGAGGTTGGTTTTGGCAAGAGTTGGGACGGGCTTTTGCGGCGGGGCGGATGCGCTCAATAACGGACCTTGTCGGTCTTGGCGGCCCATTCTTTGAAGGCCTTCTGGGCTTCGTCGCGCAGAAACAGCTCCATCTTCACGGTGCGTTGCTCGGGCGGAAGGGGGATTTGTTGGTAAATAAAATCGTCGTCGAAACCGATCGCGGCGGCGTCGGCGCGGGTGTTGCCGTAAAAAACCTGCGGAATCCGCGCCCAATAAATCGCCGCGAGGCACATCGGGCACGGCTCGCAACTGGTATAAAGTTCGCAATCAGTCAGCTGAAACGTACCGAGGGCCGTGCACGCATCGCGGATCGCGACGACCTCGGCGTGGGCGGTGGGATCGTTGGTGGACGTCACGCGGTTGCTGCCGCGGCCCACGACTTCGCCGCGACGCACGACCACGCAGCCAAACGGCCCGCCTCGGCCCGAACGCATGCCATTTTCGGCCAGTTGGACGGCTTCTCGCATGAAGGCTGCTTGGCTCATGGGTGTTTCTCGTACATCGTTTTCAACGTGCAGATCGAATTCATTCAAGATCCACCGTTAGTAAGTGAATGACACGAGACAACGCGTAACTCACACTCTTCGCACCTTCCTCACTTTCCATGAGCACCACCACCATCGCCGGCCTCGAAATCCGTGGGCCGATCAACGCCGTCACTGCCGAGATTCTCACGCCCGCTGCTTGCGAGTTTCTCGCTGGGCTTTTCCGTAAATTCGACGCCCGTCGTCTCGAATTACTCGCCCGCCGCGTCGAGCGCCAACGTCAACTCGACGCCGGCTACCTCCCGGATTTCTTGCCCGAGACCGCCGCCATCCGCGCCGATCTTTCCTGGCGCGTCGTCTCGCCCGCGCCCGATCTCAGCGACCGTCGCACCGAGATCACCGGCCCCGTGG
>CAJAFD010000230.1 GCA_903938935.1 uncultured Opitutia bacterium | reverse complement strand
CCCCGCCGTCACGAGCACCGTGCCGATGGTGACGCCAAGCGTGAGTTGCTGATGTTCCAACACCCAGTCGAGCCAGCGGCCGTAGCGCGCGATGACCGCGTCGAGAAATCCCGGCGCCGCGTGGGCGTGCGCGTCGGTCGCCGGTAACATGCGCGCGCACATCATCGGCGTGAGCGTGAGCGAAACGAGCAACGAGATCAGAATCGAAACCGCCAACGTGATCGCGAACTCGTGAAACAAGCGTCCCACGACGTCGCCCATGAAGAGCAACGGGATCAACACCGCGATCAGTGAGATCGTGAGCGAGACGAGCGTGAAGCCGATCTGCGCCGCGCCTTTGAGCGCCGCTTCCATCGGCCCGTCGCCTTCTTCGCGATAGCGCGCGATGTTTTCGAGCATCACGATCGCATCGTCGACGACGAAGCCCGTCGCAACGGTCAGCGCCATGAGCGTGAGAATGTTGAGCGAATAACCCGCCAGGTACATCACGCCAAACGTGCCGATCAACGACAACGGCACCGCGATGCTGGGGATGATCGTCGCCGCGATGTTGCGCAGGAAAACAAACGTCACCAACACCACGAGCAACACGGCGAACACGAGCTCGTGTTCCACCGAGCGCACCGAGGCGCGGATGCTCTGCGTGCGATCCGTGAGCACGACGAGTTCCGCCGCCGACGGCAGACTCGCTTCCAGTTGCGGCATAAGCGCACGCACGCGGTTCACGACTTCGATCACGTTGGCGCCGGGCTGGCGTTGGACGTTGATCAAAACCGCCGGCAAGTGATCGGCCCAAGCCGCGAGGCGACGATCTTCCGAAGCGTTTTCGATCTGCGCCACATCGCCGAGCCGCAGCGGCGCGCCGTCGCGCCACGTGATGATGAGATTGCGAAATTCTTCGACGGAGCGGAGCTGGTCGTTGGCGTCCATCAAGATCGTGCGAATCGGGCCGTCGAAGCTGCCCTTCGGCTGATTCACGCTCGCGGCGTTGATCGCGCTGCGCACGTCGGACAAGTTCAACCCGCGCGCCGCCAACGCGCCGGGGTTGATCTGCACGCGGACCGCTGGGCGTTGGCCGCCGGCGAGGCTCACCATGCCCACGCCGGGAATCTGCGCGAGTTTCTGCGCGATGCGCGTATCCACGAGATTATGCACCTGCGGCAACGGCAACGTCGCCGACGTCACCGCGAGCGTGAGGATCGGCGTGTCGGCGGGATTAACTTTACGATAAATGGGCGGCGCCGGGAGATCGTTGGGCAGGAGATTGCTCGCGGCGTTGATGGCCGCCTGCACTTCTTGTTCCGCGACGGCCAAGGAGACTTCGAGCGAGAACTGGAGCGTGATCACCGAGGAACCGCCAGAGCTCGACGACGACATTTGGTTCACGCCGGGGATTTGGCCAAAACGGCGCTCGAGCGGCGCGGTGACCGAACTCGCCATCACCGTCGGGCTCGCGCCGGGATAAAACGTGAAAATCTGGATCGTCGGGAAATCGACCTGCGGGAGCGCCGAGACGGGCAGCAACCGATAAGCCAAGATGCCCGACAACAACAACGCGACCATGAGGAGGCTCGTCGCCACCGGCCGCAGAATAAACGGACGTGAGGGATTCATCCTTACTTGGTGGCCCCGCCCTTGCCGCCTTTACCGCCCTTGCCCGAGCCCTTCGTCATGCCGCCGGGCGCCGCGGGCGGAGGAGGATTTTGGCCATCTTTCTCGACCATCATAACGAGGCGCCCTTCACGCAGTCGGTCCACGCCTTCGATGACGACGCGCTCGCCGCCCTCGAGGCCTTTGGTGATGGATTGCATCGCACCTTCCGAAGGCCCGATGACGATGTCGCGCACCGTGGCCTCGTTTTTCTCATTCACTAAAAACACGTAGGTGCCGCGCGAACCGAATTGCACGGCGGCGCTGGGGATCACGACGGCTTTGGCCAACGTGCGCACGCGGAGGCGAACGTTGACGAATTGGTTCGGAAAAAGGCGTTCGTCGGCGTTGGGGAACTCGGCCTTCAAGCGCAGCGTGCCGGTGGTCAGGTCGATCTGGTTGTCCACCGTGCGCAAAACACCGGACGCGAGCAACGTCTGTTCGTTGCGGTCCCAGGCTTCGACGGGCATTTGTTCGCCGGCGCGGAGCGGCTCGACGACTTGGCGCAGATCCATCTCGGGCACGGTAAAGGCCACCGCCATGGGCCGCGTCTGCGTGATGACGACCAAGCCTTTGGTATCGGAGGAGCGGATGAAATTTCCCGCATCGACTTGGCGCAGGCCGAGACGACCGGCGATCGGGGCTTCGATCTTGGTGTAAGCGAGTTGGCGGCGGGCGTCGTCGACTTGCGCCTGATACACCGCTTGCGCGCCCTCGCGATCGGCGACGAGGGCTTGTTGCGCCTCGAGCTGTTGGGAGGAGATCAAGGCTTGGCCGCTGAGTTGTTGAAAACGTTCGAGGTCGGCGCGCACCGTGCGGAGTTGCGCGGCGTTCTGGCGCATTTGGGCCTCCATCTGCGCGAGACGGATCTTGTACGGCGCGGGATCGATCTCGGCGAGCAATTGCCCCTGCTCGACGGATTGGCCCTCGGTGAAGGCCACGCGGAGCAACTCGCCGTCGACGCGACTGCGCACGGTCACGATGTTGAGCGGTTGGACGGTCCCGATCGCGCGAAGTTGGACGGTGAGGTCTTGGCGCTGCACGAGTTCAGCGCGCACGGGCGTGGGCTGATTGCTGTTGCGCTGGCGCCAGGGGTTGGCTTCCGCCCGTGGCGGGGTGCGCAGGCCAAAATACCAGACTCCCCCGGCAAAAAGCAGGGCGACGACTGCGTAAAGAAACCAAGGGCGACGGCGTTGGGGAGCTTGCGACATAGATAAAGAGGAAAGTTATAAACCCGCGGTCCGCAATACGGCCGTGTTACTCGGCCAGACGACCAACGTTACGCATGGGTTGCTAGAAGTTTTCTTAAAAATCTTACCACGACCAAGTCAGGCGCTCGTTTCAGCCCTTGCCGGCGGGGTCCGTTTCGCAAAACGTGCGCCGATGCGCCTCACCCCACGCCGAATCCTTGCCGTCGTCGCTACCCTGCTTGCGATCTCGCCCTTCACCGCCCTCGGCTCAACCGCCGAAATGACCGACGCGGCCCAAAAATTCCTCGCCGCGCTCGATCCCGCACAACGCGCCCGCACCGTCTTCAGCCTGACCGCACCCGAACGAGAAAAATGGTTCTTCGTCCCGATCAAGCGCGACGGCCTCACCCTCAAAGACATGACGCCCGCGCAACAGGACCTCGCGCGCGGCCTGCTCCGCTCCGGCCTCAGTCAACGCGGCGCCACCCGCGCCGAAACCATCATCACCCTCGAAAACGTCCTCCGCGAAATCGAAAAAGACCCCGTCCGCCGCGATCCCACGATGTACTACGTGACGATCTTCGGCGAACCTTCGGCCTCTGCGCCGTGGGGTTGGCGCTTCGAAGGCCACCATCTCTCGCTCAACTTCACGATTTTTGACGCCGACCACGTCGCCGTGACGCCATCTTTTTTCGGCACCAACCCCGCCGAAGTCCGCGCCGGCCCGCAAAAGGGCACCCGCGTCCTCGCCGAGGAAGAAGACCTGGGCCTCGCCTTCGTCAACAGCCTCGACGCCAAACAACGCGCCACCGCCATCATCGCCGTCAAAGCCCCTAACGACATCGCCACCAGCAACAAAGCTCGCGTCGATCCCCTCGCTCCCGCCGGCCTCGCCGCCACCGCGCTCACCGCCGCCCAACGCGACCAACTCCGCGCCTTGCTGCAGCTGTATTTTACGCGCTACCGCGCCGAAATTGCCGAACCGGCCCTCGCCGAAGCGACCGGTAAAAATCTCGATAGCCTCCACTTCGCTTGGGCCGGCGTCCTCGACCGCAGCGCGGGTCATTATTATCGTATTCAGGGCAAAACCTTCGTCGTCGAATTCGACAACACCCAGAACGAGGCCAACCACATCCACACGGTCTGGCGCAACTTCGCGGGCGACTTCGGCCACGACGTCCTCGCCGCACACTACGCGCGCGAGCACGCGAAAAAATAAACCGCTCCAGCCAGCCGGAGGCATCCGCCGCAGCGGTCGCGCGCCACGCGCCACGCCGTTGAGCGGATGGGCGACGGCGTTTTGTTAATCACATATATATTGCGCGAAGACGGTTCAGCCTCATCGTGCGCATCACTATGAAAACTTACCTCACCTACGGTTTTTACATGGCGCTCGGCAACGCGCTGATCGTGTTTGTGCTCTACTTTTCCGGTTTGCACAGCGAGGCCGCGAAGCTCGATCTCGCGCAAAAGATCCAGATGTTTGGCAGTATTGGCATTAGCATCGCGTGCTTGGTCTATGGCACCCGGGAACACCGGAATGCGCTGCCGCCCACGGATGCTTATGGCTACGGCCGCGCGCTCGGCACGGGTTTCATGATTGTGCTCTTCGCGTCGCTCTTCGGCGCGATTTTCAACTACCTTTATGCGGCGGTCATTAACCCGGGTTTCATCGAGGTCATGCTCCAAGCCCAATCCGATAAACTAGAAGCCGCCGGCATGAGCGCCGACAAAATCGAGCAGGTCAACAGCATGACCCGCACGATGATGAAGCCCGCGATCCAAGCCGGGATCGGTTTTTTCATGGGTCTTTTCTTCGGCACCGTATTCGCCCTCATCACCGCCGCGTTCCTGAAACGCCCGGCGCGCGACGAAGTCGTCGCCAGCTAAAGGCGCCGGAACCGCGCCGCGTCAACGCAGGCCGGGGATAAATAGTTTCGTGTATCCAGGCAGGGTCGGGATCTCGCGGTCACACGCGATCGCCCACATATCCCAGTGGCCGTCGATGTAGTTGCCGTTGCCCGGAAGCGGACAGGCTTGGACGTAGAGATACCATTTGTCGTCGAACTGATAAAACGCGGGCGTCGCCACGTGATACATCGTGTCGTCGCGGTAAAGGCCGGTCCATTTCGTCTGCAACACCGTGTCGACCTCGAGTTGTTTCCAACCTCGATCCGGGTGCTGGCTCACGGCGATCACCGGGCGCCAGCGTTTGCCTTTTTCAAGTCCGACCTCGATGGAGAGCACGTAGGTGCCGCCGATTTTTGAAATCTGGTGCCACTCGTAATATGCACCAGGCGTGGAATCGAAAATGTGGCCCATGCCGCGCGGATCTTGGGCGTCGTAGTGACGCTGCCAGGTTTTGCCGTCGCTCGACGTCGCCAGTCGGATGCCGGGCAACGTGCCGTTTTTGCCGCGATACGAGTAATACATGAACCACCGCCATTGCTGTGTCGCGGGATCTTTTTCCCGCCACACCGCGGCCTGCGAGGCCATCGTTTCCGCAAACGGTTCCGCTGGCTCCGGCGCGAGCACCGGCGTCGCGCCCACGCGCTGAACTACGGCGGGATTAATCCCCGAGTAGCCGTCCGCGCCCGCCGGACAAATTGCGAGACCGATCCGATCCTGCACCGTCGCCTTCGTGCCCGAGTAATAAATATAATACGCGTCTTCTTCCGCGATATACAGCACCGCATCGAGCCGGATGCTGCCCGAATCCCAACCTTGCTGGGACGGCGCGAAGACGGGATTCGCCGCGTCTTGGTGCCAGGTAAACGGATCCGATTTCAACGCCCAAGCCTTCCCGATGTAGCAGAGTTTGCGGTCCGTCGCCGGCACGCCGGAGTAAAACATCACGAGCCGCGTCGGGTCCTTCGGATTCGTCAAAATACACGGCTCCTGCACCTGCTGCGATTCCCAAGGCGCCGTCTGGCGATTGATAATGACTTCACCGCGAATCGACGTCGCGACCGGCGCAGTCGCAGGTGCCGCGAAGGCCGCGCTCGTCGTCACCAAACATCCAAACACTCCGACCAAAAATAGGGGTAATTTCATAGGAGAAAGAAAACACCCGCCATCACGCGCACGGCTCGCCCCGATTCAACGGCAAACCTTCTGATTATTTATTACCCGATGCCGTGAGAAATTTACCGCCCGTAGATCGTCGCGAGCGCTTTCAGATACGCCGCCGTGCCCCCGCCGATGAGCTGCTCGAGTTGCCCGCTACGGCAGCGCCACT
>CAJAFD010000229.1 GCA_903938935.1 uncultured Opitutia bacterium | reverse complement strand
TCGAGGTAACGTTGCGCGAAGGCGGCCGTGGGATGAACTTGGAAATGCAGACGGATCGAAGGATCGAGTAATTTAACGAGTACCTGCGGCGTCGGGCCGAAGCGGGCGACGTGGGCCGCGCCGAGGTAGTTTTCGGGAGCGGCGGCGAGGACATCGGCAAAATTGCGGAGCATGGGGTCCGAGCCCACGCAGACCGGCGAAAGACCTTCGGCAAAAGTGGCTGCGGCGTGGCGGGTGGCGTCGGGCGGGTTGAGGGCGCGCGTGGTGGAAGCGATCCAGTCTTCGGGAAAATGCGCATCGAGGGGCGCGGGTACGCCGGCGAGACGATCCAGCTCGCGGCCGCCGAGGTAGGTGCGCCAGACGCGATTGGGCGGGAGCCGAAGAAGCTGAGCGGGTGGAACCATTAAAGGAAAAACGTGAGAAAAAGAATTGGGTTTAGCGGGCCGAGCGGGCGCGGGTGTGGATGGCGAGGTTGACCGCGAATGAGAGATTCACGAACAACACGGCGAGCCCGAGGGATGCGTTCGGCGCAGAGAAAATCGGGGAAGACGGCGACACGTGCGGGCGAGAAATTTTTTGATTTAAGCGCCGTCTTTGGGCGCGCTGCGGCTCGAGCGTAGCAAAATCGCACCGATGAGCAGCACGATCCCGCCGCAGCCGATAAAGGCGAGGCGGCCAATGAGCGGGTTGGGAATCAGCGCGAGCATGAGCACGAAGCCACCGTAGGCCAGACACAGCCAGCCGACGGCGGAGGATTGGCGGGCGTCGTTGTCGGCGCCTTCCTCTTGGGCGAAATCAACCGGCCGGTTGAAGCGGGTGAAAAATTCCGCGACGTTGGCTTGGTGCTCCGGCGTCGTGCGGCGCCAAAAAAAGGTACTGCCCAAAAACCAAGTGGAGCCGATCGCGATGTTACCTAAAAGTTCGATGGCTTGGCGCCAGTATTCCTTGGTGTGGTCATCAAGTGGCGCGGTGTAACCGAAGATGGACGCGGCCCATTCCGGCGTGAGAAAGCGACTGATCACGAGCGAACAAAAAAATCCCACGAGCACCGTGCTCCACGCGGACCAAGGCGGCGTGCGCCGCACGATCAAGCCGAGTACGAGCGGCACCAAAATCGGCGTGCCGATGAGGATGCCCAGACGCTGCGTCATGAGAAACAGGCTGACGCCCTTCAACTCGCTGAGTTCTAGGCCGACCAAAATCACGGCGAGCCCGAGCACCGCGGTCGTGCATTTGCCGGCGCGCAGCAAGTGGGCGTCGGAGGCCTGGGGCCGCAGGATCGGCTGGTAAAAATTCTTGATGAAGTAACCGGCATTTTTGTTCAGCCCGGAGTCCATCGACGACATCGTGGCGGCGAAGATGCCACTCACGAGCAGGCCCATCATGCCGACCGGCATCACGTCGCGCGCGATGGCGATGAAGGCCGCTTCCTCGGGATTTTTGAGGGTGGGAAACAGTGTGGCCAAATCGGGATGGACGATGCGCGCCACCATCGGCGGCAGAAACCAAATCACGATGCCGATCATAAATAACCCTGCGCCGAGCAACGCCGCCCAACGCGCTTGCCGGCCGTCTTTGACGCAGAGATAGCGGTTGGCGTCGTTGAGGTTGTTGGTGGAGAAAATCTGTTTAAGAATCATCGCAAGGCACCACAGCCCGAGGAATTCTTTGGAGAAAATCTGACCAAGATCGAGGTGGCCCACGGGCGCATGTGCGATGAAGCCGCCGATGCCGCCGACCTTGAGCAGCGACAACACGGTGACCGCGAGACACACGGGCATGAGGATGAGCACTTGGATGAAATCACTCGCCAACACGGCCCAACTGCCGCCGATCAACGCGATCACGAGGACAACGAGGCCGGTCGCCACGATGGTGAGGCTCAGATCGAGACCAAACACCGCAGCGAAAAACACGCCGAGGGCGTTGAGCCAGATGCCGGCTTGCAGCAGACCGAAGGGCAACTGCAGCCACGTGAACACCTGTTCGCTCACGGGGCCGAAGCGCGTGCGGATGGCCTGAATGCTCGTCACCACGCGCAATTGCCGGAAACGCGGACCGAAATGCAGGGCGTTGAGGAGGAACCCTAGCACATTGCCCACGTAAATTATGATAATCGGCCAGCCGTGGCTGTACGCTTGGCTCGCTGCGCCGGTAAACGTCCACGCGCTGAAGGCCACCATGAACGCGGAGCCGCCGACCATCCACCACAGGGCTTTGCCGCCGCCGCGAAAATACTCCGAGACGTTGGTGACGAATCGCCGGAAGACCCAGCTGATCGTCAGCATGAAAATAAAATAGAAAACTAATACGGCGTAGTCGTAAGGCGTCATAGGACCTTCCGGGGGCGGGGCATGGGTCACCGTTTAACAACTCCACGGCCGCCGCAATAGCGGATTCGGCGCTGAACCGACGGGTGGGCGCTTACTGGTAGAGCCAATAGCGCTTGCTCTTCTCTTGGTACAGGCGGGCTTGTTCGCGCCATTGTTTAAACCAGAAATCGAGATCGATGCGGGCGCCGTCGCGTTGGAGGGCGCGCATGAAGGCTTCGCTGCCCATGTGGCGGATGAAACCGTTTTGTTCGCCGGGTTTGGCGGCAGTAAATGGGTTTTTCGGCTCCAATTTACAGGCGAGGCGCATGAGTTGGAAGCCGAGTTCGGTGGGGCGCCACGCGTCGTAGTCGGTGATCTCGGCGTAGAGGCCGACGGCGGGCTGGCCGGTTTTCGCGTTGGGCACGCTGATGACGCGGAACTGGACGCCGGCGAGATTGAGCGCGCGTAGTTCTTTTTCCAGGACATCGCGGGTCGCGATTTTGTGGGAGACGCCGCGGAAAATGTGTTGGTTGCCGACGCCGCTGCGGAAGCCGCCCAGATAAGTGCCGAGGCCGGTCATCGGGTAGCCTTGTACGGCGGCGAAATCCTGAATGCCGGCGGACGTGGGAACCCAGTTCAGCCCCGTCTCGCTCCAACGCATTGACCGGTT
>CAJAFD010000228.1 GCA_903938935.1 uncultured Opitutia bacterium | reverse complement strand
TTTTCTGCGCCGACGGGATCGGGCGCGGATTTCATTTCTTTCGGGTACGGCGTGCGCAGGCCGAAAAGATTGGCCATCCAGAAACCATCGAAGCCATCGCGTTCGGAGAAACGGGCGATGCGGCGCAGCGTGGGGTCGAGTTGGGATTCGTCGGCGGTGCTCGGATTCAGGCCGATCCACATGATCAAACGGTCGCCGCCGAGGAGCGGATCCCACCGATGGATGAGACTGTAACGGTGGCGACGGTCGGGGGAGAAATGGCAGGCGTTTTCCATCGCGGCCAGGGCGGTTGCGGGCTTTAGGCGAGGATTTGGCGGAGGCTGTCGAGGTCGAGGACGCTGGCGAGGGATTCTTCCTGGACGACGGCGTTGGCGAGGGCGGCTTTGTCGCGTTGGAGGGCGAGGATTTTTTGCTCCACGGTGTCGGCGGCGACGAGCCGGTAGGCGACGACGGGTTGGGTCTGGCCGATGCGATGCGTGCGGTCGATGGCTTGAGCTTCGACGGCCGGATTCCACCACGGATCGCAGAGGATAACGTAGCTGGCGGCGGTGAGGTTGAGGCCGGAGCCGGCGGCTTTGAGCGAGAGGAGGAAAACCGTTTTGGAGCGATCGCTTTGGAACTGATCGACGAGTTCAGCGCGGTTTTCGGTGGCGCCGGTGAGCTTGAGGTAACCGATGTCGGCAGCTTGGAGGCGCGGCTCGATGAGTTCGAGCAAGGAGACGAATTGGCTGAAAACGAGCACCTGTTGGCCTTCGTCGCGGAGTTCTTCAAGGCGCTCGAGGAGGGCGTCGAGTTTGGCGCTGGGGATTTCGCTGTGGGCCCCGGAGACGAGCGCGGGGTGGCAGCAGATTTGGCGGAGGCGCAGGAGGCTGGCGAGGACGTTGAAGCGCACGGCGTCGAGGGCGCGGGCGGTTTCGATGCCGAGGAGTTGGGCGCGCGCGCGTTTGAGCTCGGCGTCGTAGAGGGAGCGTTGTTCGCCGTCGAGATCGACGAGGATGATGTCTTCGGTGCGCGGCGGCAGCTCGGGGGCGACTTGGGCCTTGGTGCGGCGCAACATGAAGTGGCGGACGCGGCGGCGGAGACGAGCAGCGGAGGTCGGGTCTTCGGCCGGATATTGGCGGCGGAAACCGGCTTGGGAGCCGAGGAGGCCGGGCTGCGCAAAGGCGAAGAGGCTCCAGAGATCAAGGAGACGATTTTCGATGGGCGTGCCGGTGAGCGCGACGCGGTGCGCGGCGGGGATGGCGCGCGCGATGGCGGCGGTCTGGCTCGTCGGGTTTTTGATGAACTGAGCTTCGTCGAGAATGACCGCATCCCAGTTGTGGCGGTGAAACCACGCGGTGTTCAAGCGGAGTTGAGCGTAGTTGACGACGAGCAGGGCGCCGCGATCCGCGGGGCCGGGCATTTTGGTGCCGTAGGAAATGAGCGGCGTGAAGATTTCAGCGGAGAGTTCGGGCGCGAAACGTTCGGTTTCGGTGAGCCAGCCGTGCATCACGCTCTTGGGGCAGATGACGACAGCGCGAAACGGTTTTTTATCGGCGCTGCCCGCTTGAGCGGCGGCGTGGGTGTGGGCTTGGTGCAGGAGCCAGGCGAGGGTTTGCACGGTTTTACCGAGACCCATGTCGTCGGCCAAAATACCGCCGAAGCCGCGGGCCGCGAGGTGCGCGAGAAATTGAAACCCTTCTTCTTGATAAGGGCGCAAGGTGGCGCGCAGGCCGGTGGGAAGCGCCGGGGTGGGAATCGCGGCGAGGGCGGCGGCGCGCTCGCGGAGCGTGTCGGCGAGGGCGGCGTCTTTGGCGGCGAAGGTATCGATCTCGGCGACGAGTTGGAGCGCGTGCAGCCGGTGTTTCGCGGGTTTGCCGGCGGTGAGCATGTCTTCGGCGCGGAGGCCGAGACGGTCGAGGGCAGCTTCGGTGCCGTTGTTGGCGGTCGGGGCGAGCTCGAGGCGTCGCCAACCGTGGTTGGGCAGGCGGACCCATTTGCCGCGCGCCTTGAGGAGCAAGGCGAGTTCGTCGGGCTTGAGCGTGGTGTCTTCGACGCGGAGTTCGACGGTGAGGTCGAACCAGTCGCGGCCTTCGCCGGCGGCGGGTGCGGCGGAAAATTCCACATGACCTTGTAACGCCGGGCCCAGGAGGCCGGACAACATCGGCGACGCTTCGATTTCGAGATCGGGCGGCAGCGTTTCGCGCCAGGCGAGAAATTCTTCGGGGAACGTCTTGGTCATGGACCGAGCCCAGACGTTGACCCAACGGTTCCAATTGAGACGGAATTCAGCGAAGCAACCCGCGATAGCGTTGGCGCCGTTGAGATCGAACTCGAGTAATGGCTCGTCGGCCGCACGCGGCGCGGGGGCTTTGCCGGGCGACCATTGCCAGCCGCGTTCGCCGTCCCATTGCTGTTCGCAGGCGGGATTGCTGGAACGCGCGAAAAGTTGGGCGTGAAAATATTCGGAGGCGTCGGGCTCGGTGTCCGCGGTGCTCCAGCACTTGATGACCGGCCGGAGCGGGACGCGGCGGACGCGATTTTCCAAGGCCGCGGGCAGGCGCAAGCCCGAGGCACGGAGGCGCGACATGAGGCCGGCGTCGGCGAGGACGGCGGCGGGGATGTGACGCGCGGGGAGCGGCGGCGGGCCGCGCCAGATGCGGCCGGAAAACAAATAGAGCGGCTCGGGTTTTTTGGTGATGAGCCGCGCTTCCTCGGCGTTGCGGCCGTCGGGCGTGAGGAGGCGAAGTTCGAGGCGATCGCGTTGCGCGGCCGAGATGATGGCTTCGGGAATGAGCGGCTCGGGCTCGATGATGAACGGTTGTTCATCCGTGCGGACAATCGCATCGCGGGCGGCCGCGGTGGTGAGAAGAGCAGCGGCGCCGTCGGCGGAAAGAGTGAGGCGCGGCGTGTATTGCCAGGCGTAGCCGCGGCATTCAGTGATCAACAACGTCGCGAGCGCGGCTTCGGCGGGCGGGCGATCGGAGAAATCGGCGGGGCGCGAAGCGGCGAGCGCGGTGAACCAGCGTTGCGTGGGCGGGCGCCAGGGTTTGTCGGCGGCGGGGCGGATCTCGATCAGGAATTTCCCGAGCGGGTTGATGCGCGCGCGGAGACCGACGATATCGGTCGCGGGATTATCGGCGTGGCTGGTGCCGGTGGTTTCGGGAGCGGCAAACGCGGTGCGCCAGACGGCGAGTTCTTGTTGGACGAGTTGATCATCGACGGCGGCATGGACCGCCGTGGTGTCGGTGAGCGGCCGGAGAAATTCCGGAATGTCGCGGCCCGTCTGTTCGTAATGGTAAGCGATGTATTGCCAGAGCTCCCACGGATCGCGCGGCGGGGCTTCGGGATTCCACCAATCTTCAAAAATCGGCGTGTGCAACTCGTGGCCGGGGGTCGGGACGTATTCGAAGCCGTGGGTGCGCAGCTGGCTGGCGTGGAGCTTGCCGGAGCCGCGCGCGAAATCGGCGAAGAGGGCGGCGACGTTGCCGAGTTGGCGGCCTTCGCTTTCGGTGAGAGCGCGGCCGAGTTTCTCGGCGAGGACGGGCGACCATTGCACGCGAAACGTGTGCCGGTTGAGCGGGGCAGTGGGCGCGGCGGATTTTGCGACGGCGGGAAGTTTGGCGGCGGCCGTGCTGGCGGCATCGGTGCTGGCGGTGGAGCCGGCGTTGGCTTCAGCGAGCCAAGCGAGCCCCGCGCCGTAGATGTGGCGGCAGTCTTTACGGAGTTCGCAGGCGCACTTGGCGGTCCATTGGCCGCGCGTGAGGAAGAGCGTGACGGGAAATTTTTCCGCGTCTTCGGCGACGGTGGCTTCGACGTAGTGATCGGCTTGCGTGCCGATTTTTTGGACCTGCTTGGTCGTAAAAGTAGATTCGCCGAGTTTGCGGGTCTTGGGCTCGAAGGTGTCGAGCCACGTACGCAACGCAGTAAGCGCGTCCGGGGTTTGGACGCTACGGACGACGGGAGGGCGCGCGCGGGCGCACATAGCGGGTTAGTAAACGTGCTCTTCCAGGAGAGCGAAAAGTTCAGCCTCGGTGACGCGGCGTTGCTGCATGGTGTCGCGGTCGCGGAGGGTAAACGTGTCGCCCGGTTTCTCGATCGTGTCGAAATCGATCGTCACGCACCACGGCGTGCCAATCTCATCCTGGCGACGGTAACGGCGGCCGATGGCGGCCGTCTCGTCGTAAAACACGGCGTAGCGGCGTTGGAGTTTTTTGTAGAGCGCTTGGGCGCGGGCGACGAGCACCTCTTTGTTTTTGAGGAGCGGGAGGACGGCGACTTTGACCGGCGCGATGCGCGGGCTGAGGCGGAGTACGGTGCGTGTCTCGGTGTTACCTTTTTCGTCGGTGACGGCTTCTTCGGCGTAGCCGGCGCAGAGGACGGCGAGGAAGATGCGATCGACGCCGACGGCTGGCTCGATGACGTGCGGGACGAATTTCTTTTTCGTGGCTTCGTCGAAGATTTCCTGCGGTTTGCCGGAGGCGTTGGCGTGTTGCGTGAGATCGTAGCTGCCGCGGGCGGCGATGCCCCAGAGCTCCTGCACGCCAAACGGATATTTGAACATGATGTCCACCGTGCCGCGGGAGTAAAACGCGAGTTTCTCCTTCGGATGCGCGTAGCGCGAGAGGTGCGAGTCGGGCAGGCCGATGCTCTTCAACCACGCTTCGCACCAAGCGATCCACTCTTCGTGGACCTTGGACCAATCGGCGTCTTCGTGGATGAAATATTCCATCTCCATCTGTTCAAATTCGCGCGAGCGGAAAATGAAGTTGCGCGGCGTGATCTCGTTGCGGAACGACTTGCCGATTTGCGCAATACCGAAAGGCAATTTCACGCGACCGGTATCGACGACGTTTTTGAAATCCACGAACATGCCCTGCGCCGTCTCGGGCCGCAGGTAAGCGACGGAAGAACCATCGGTCATGGCGCCGACGTTCGTCTGGAACATCATGTTAAACGCGCGCGGAGCGGTGAGGCTGCCGGGTTCGCCGGTGGCCGGCGAGGGGATCAACGCGATCTCGTCTTCGCGCGCTTCGGTGAGGTCTTTGGCGACGACCGGCGAGAGCGTGCCTTGAATGGCTTTTTTGCGTTTAAACGACTCGGCGGCGCTTTGGAGTTCGCCCGCGGTATTTTCACTTTCAAGCGCGGAGACGTAGCCGACGGTCTGCGCGACGCCGTCTGCGCCGGTGATGACGACCGGCGAGAAAAACAACTGGTCCGCGCGGTAGCGTTGCTTCGAAACTTTGCAGTCCACGAGCGGATCGCTGAAGCCGGCGACGTGGCCGGAGGCCTCCCAGACCTTGGGGTGCATGATGATCGAAGTCTCGATGCCCACGACATCGTCGCGGCGTTGCACCATGTCGGCCCACCAGCAATCGCGGATGTTCTTCTTCAACTCAGCGCCCAGCGGACCGTAATCGAAGAAACCGTTGAAACCGCCGTAGATCTCGGACGACTGGAAAATAAAGCCGCGGCGTTTCGCAAGCGCGACGAGGTTATCCATCGAAACGGGAGCCGGGGCGGCGGTAGCGGGAGTGGTGGCGTCTGACATAGCCGGAGAGACATGCCGCATCGGTCACGCGCGGTCAAGGGCGGGAGCAGGTTAACGCGCAATGTTTTGCGAACGATTTTACGGAAGAGGGAACCCGCCCCAGTTGAAAAAGTCTGAGCGGCGAGTTTATTGCCTCCCAAATCCTCATTATGAATCCTCGATCCCCTCGTCTCGCTCTCGTGTTGGCTGCCCTTGTGATCGCTGGCGGTTTCGCCAACCTCACGCTCCGCGCTGAAGAAAAAACCAAAACCCCCGAGCGCCCGCCCCTCAAGCTCAAGGCCGACCCCAAAGCCATCAACCGCGACACCCCCGATCGCATCAGCTATGCCAGCATCGTCAAAAAAACCGCTCCGAGCGTGGTCTACGTTTTCTCCTCGAAGAAAACCAAAATAGCCGCCGAGGCCGCGCCATTTTTTAACGACCCCCAATTCCGTCGCTTTTTCGGTGTACCCGATTCTGAGGAGCGCAACGAACGCAATGACCGCGGCGAACCGGGCGGGCGGGGCAACCGCGGGGGCCGCGGTGATTCTGGCCCCGTCCAACAAGGCCTCGGTTCGGGCGTGATCATCTCATCTGACGGTTATATTTTGACCAACAACCACGTGATCGATGGCGCCGATGAGGTGAAGGTCGCCTTCGGTGAACCGCGCCGAGAATTCAAAGCCACCATCATCGGCCGCGACCCCAAGGCGGATGTCGCGGTTATTAAAATCGCCGCGACGGATCTTACCGTGGCCACGCTCGGCGACAGCGATATGCTTGAAATCGGCGACGTCGTCCTCGCCATCGGCAATCCCTTTGGCATCGGCCAATCCGTCACGCGCGGGATCGTCAGCGCGCTCAGTCGCGGCGGGCTGGGCATCGAGACCTATGAAGATTTTATCCAGACCGACGCCGCTATCAACCCCGGCAACTCCGGTGGTGCGCTCCTCGACGTCGAGGGCCGCCTCATCGGGCTCAACACCGCGATCCTCAGTCGCAGCGGCGGCTTTAACGGCGTCGGCTTCGCCATCCCGATTAACCAAGTCCGCACCATCGCCGAGCAACTCGTGAAAACGGGTCGCGTCGACCGCGCGTTTCTGGGCGTCCAGACGCAACCGCTCGAAGCCGAGCTTTCCGCGATGTTTAAAGTCAATCAAGGCGCGCTCATCGTCGATGTGCCGTCCGATACGCCCGCCGAAAAAGCCGGCCTCAAGAGCGGTGATATTATCACGAAAATCGACACTACGGCGATCCGCGACCCCCGCCACCTGCAACTCACGGTCACGCGCCTCACACCCGGCACGGAAGCGAAAGTGGAATACCTCCGCGACGGCAAACCTGCCACCGTGAAGGTGAAATTGACCGCGCTGCCCGGACAAAAGCGCGCCGGCGGCGACCGTAGTGAAACACCTGATACTAAAGACATCGGCGTGCTCAACGGCGTGGGCGTGGGCGATATTTCCGCCGAGCTGCGCGAGCAGTTGAATCTCTCGCGGCGCATCGAAGGCGCGATCATCACCGCCGTCGAACCCAACAGTCCTTCCGCGCGCGCTGGCCTGCGCGAGGGCGACATCATCCTCGAGCTAGATCGCCGCCCCGTGCGCAACGCGGATGAAGCCGTAAAACTGAGCGAAGAAATCAAAGGCCCCAAAGTGCTTGTCCGCCTCTGGCGCGACGGCAGCAGTCGGTTCCTCGTCGTCGATGAATCAAAATAAAAATTAATCCCGCCCTGCCTCTCCCGCCACGATCAGCGCCCGCGCGGCTGATCCCGTGAGAGGCCGTAAAAAAACCCCGGTCGTGTGTGACCGGGGTTTTGTTTTGAAAAGCAAACCGTTTAGGCGAGCTGCGGGATCGTGAAGGCGCCGCGGCCCACGCGTTTGCGGAGCGCGTGGTTGTTCGCGGCATCGACGACGACTTTGTCGGCGCCGGTGAACATCTCGGTCTTGCGGTCAAACGCGAGCAACGGCCCGAGGACGGTCGGGGTCGTGGCGACATCGACGGCGTTGGCCTTCAAGTGTTCGAGGATGCGGCCGTAGGCTTCGGTCGTGGGTGCGCTCGCTTTGATGGCTTCGCCGATGGCGGCGTTGGATTTATCCGCGCCGACGAGATACGAGAGGTTGCCTAGGTGACAAAGCGCCGTGGAGTAGTGGCATTCTTCGATGAGGCCGACCGCGACTTTGCGGTTTTTCACGGCTTTCACGAAGTTGGCGCGGTGGCTGCCGTTGCCGCCATTGCTGAGGGCTTTAATTTTCGTGTTGGCGTTGTCGTAGATGTTGGCGGTGCCGCTTTCGCTGACGGTGACGTAGCCGTTTTCGCATTGGACGACGACACCGACGCGAGCGCCGCGGTAGTTATCCATGGCTTTCATGCCGGTTTTCATGGGCAGGCCGCGGACTTCGAAGATGAGCGGGGCTTTTTCGTAATTGAAGACGGAGAGGAGGGTGTTGGGCGTCTCGGCGTCGTCGCGGTAACCGAAGCGGCCACCGAGGCTCATGACGCTCGCGGGCAGGCCGGTTTCGCCGAGGAACCAACGGGCGACGTCCATCTGGTGGATGCCTTGGTTGGTGATGTCGCCGCCGCCGTAGTTCCAGAACCAGTGCCAATCGTAGTGGACGGGGCCTTTGGAGCCGTTGCGGCGGGGTGGGGTGAGGGTCGCGGGGCCAGTCCAGAGATCGTAATCGACCGTTGCGGGGACGGCTTGAGGGCCCGTGGTCAGGCCGATGCTGTCGCGGGGTTTGTAGCAGAGACCGCGGGCCCATTGGATTTTACCGATCTGGCCGGAGCGCACGTAGGCGATGGCTTCTTGGATATCGAGAGAGGAGCGGTTTTGCGTGCCGGTCTGGACGATGTTTTTGGTGTACTTGAGTGAGGCGGCGAGCGCTTGGCGGCCTTCCCAGATGTTGTGGGAGAGGGGCTTTTCAACGTACACGTCTTTGCCGGCTTGGAGGGCCCAGATCGTCTGGAGCGCGTGTTGGTGGTTGGGTGTACCGAGGACGACGGCGTCGATATTTTTGTTTTCGAGTAGCTTGCGGTAATCGGTGTACGTCTCGGGTTTGACGCCGGCTTTTTCGCATTCTTCGCGGCGCTTGGCGAGGACGGCGGTATCGACGTCGCAGATGGCCACGAGGCGGGCGCCGGGGAGTTTGTTGAGATAGTCGCGCATGTGGCCAGCGCCTTGGGCATTGATGCCGACGACGGCGACGCGGATGTCGCCATTGGCGCTACCGGCGGCAGGGGCCACTTGGCCGAAGAGGCGGGTTTGACCGGCGATGAGGGCGGCGCCACCGCCGACGAGTGAGGCCTTGAGGAATTCTTTGCGGGACCAGGATTTCATGGGGATAATAGGGTAAGGGGGGCGGGGGAAGGAAACGGTGCGGGGATAGACGCGTCGCAAACGGGGAAGAGACGCAAAAACTTACATCACTACTTCTATTCAGTGGGTCGAGGACAATTTGTCGCGCGGGCGCGTGGCAAGGTGGGCTTAATCGGTGTCGGGTTCGACGTAGTGACAGCCTTGGCTGCGGGGGTTGAGCGTGGCGGCGTGGACGACGAGCAACGCCGTTTGGATGGCGTTGCGCAGCTCGATCAATTCGCGCGTGAGGGCGCAGCCACGGTAAAAATCCTGAATCTCCTCGCGCAACTCGAGTAAGATGCGGCGCGCGCGCGTCAGGCGTTTCGGCGAGCGCACGATGCCGGCGTAGTTCCACATGGTGGTGCGGATCTGGTCGATGTCTTGGCGCACGAGCACGGGATCCGCCGCGCGCGAGGGGCTTTCCCAGGCGCGGGGTTCGCTGGGCGGAAACGTGGCGCGGGCGAGATCGATGGCATCGGCCTGCGCGGTGAATTTCGCGCTGGTGAGGCATTCGAGCAGCGAGGTGCTGGCGAGGCGGTTGGCGCCGTGGAGGCCGGTGCAGGCGGTTTCGCCGATGGCGTTAAGGTGGAGAATATTGGTCCGGCCGTGGAGGTCGGTGTGGACGCCGCCGCAGGCGAAATGGGCGGCGGGCACGACCGGGATCGGCTCGCGGGAAATATCCACGCCGTAGCTCAGGCAGCGCGCATGGATATTAGGGAAACGTTCGCGAATAAACTCCGGGGTCATCGCTGAGAGATCGAGGTAGACGCACGTTTCGCCGCTGGTGGAGAGTTCGCGCTGAATGGTGCGAGCGACGATATCGCGCGGGGCGAGTGAGCCGCGGGGATGCACGGCATCCATGAAGCGTTCGCCTTGGGCGTTGACGAGCACGCCGCCCTCGCCGCGGAGGGCCTCGGTCACGAGGAAACGCGGGGCGTTTTTCTGTGCGAAAACCGTCGGGTGAAACTGGACGTATTCGAGGTCGATCAGACGTGCGCCCACGCGGTACGCCATCGCCACGCCGTGGCCGACGCTACCGGGTTGGTTGGTCGAATGCTGAAAAATCTGCCCGAGCCCGCCGGCGGCGAGGATGGTTTTTTTGGCGACCACGGCGACCGTCTCGCCGGTGGCGGTGTCGAGCACGTAGGCGCCGAAACACGTGAGCGGTTTGTATTTATCGGCGGCGGACGTGGAATTGTGCGAGAGCGTGAGCAGGTCGATCGCGACCCAGCCGGTGCGACGGGTGATGCGCGGCGTGGAGTTCACGCGGTGCGCGACGCGCTCGAGGATGGCGTGGCCTGTGGCGTCTTTGGCGTAGATGATGCGTTTCTCGCTGTGGCCGCCTTCCCGCGTCAACTCGAGTTCGCCGGCGGCGGAGCGGTCGAAATCGACGTGGAGTTCGTCGAGCAGGAGCTCTTTCACGGCGGCGGGACCTTCGTGGATGAGTTGGGCCACGGCTGCGGGATTCGAGGTGTGGTCGCTGGCGGCCTGGATGTCGTGCGCGAGCGAACCGGTGGCGGTGGTCTCGGCTGGGTCGTAGATGATCCCGCCTTGCGCCCAATCGCTGTTGGCGGCGAGAGGTTCGGCCAGCGAGAGCAACTCGACGTTATAACCGAGCCGTGCGGCGTGCAGGGCGTAGGCCGAGCCGGCGAGGCCGGCCCCGATCACCAGACAATCAGTGCGAACGGTGCGCATTATTTTTTCGACGCGGGCCGCGCGGGTAAAATCGTGAGGCTCAAATCGGCGGCGGGCGCGGAGTGGGTGAGCGCGCCGATGCTGATCACGTCTACACCCGGCAACGCGTAGTCGCGCAGCGTCTCGAAGCGGACGCCGCCGGAAACTTCGACGAGAGCCGCGCCGGCGATGAGCGCAACCGCGCGACGCACGAGCTCGGGCGACATGTTATCGAGCAAAATAACTTCGGCGCCGGCGCGGAGGGCTGCTTTCACCTCGGCGAGCGTGGTGGCTTCGACTTCGATTTTGGCCAGATGGGGCGCGGCGGCGCGGGCGAGTTGCACGGCGCGGGTGAGCGAGCCAGCGGCGGCGATGTGGTTGTCTTTGATGAGGACGTGTTCGCCGAGCGAGGAACGGTGGTTAACGCAGCCGCCGCAGCGGACGGCGTATTTTTCGAGGGCGCGCCAGCCGGGGGTGGTTTTGCGCGTGTCGACGACGCGGGTCGTGGTGGCGGCGAGGGCGTCGGCGTAGCGGCGGGCGAGGGTGGCGATGCCGGAGAGGCGTTGGATGAAGTTGAGCGCGGTGCGCTCGGCGGTGAGCAGCGCGGCGGTCGGGCCGGTGACGCTGAGGACGCGGGCGCCGTTTTTGACGCGGGCGCCGTCGGTGGCGGTGAGTTTCACTTCAAGCGCTGGGTCGACGCGGGTGAACACGGCGGCGGCGATGGTGAGGCCGCAGAGCGTGAGGTCTTGGCGGGTTTCGATGAACGCGCGGGAGTGATGCGTCGCCGGAAAAATGGCCCGGCTGGTGACGTCGCCGAGGCCGGCGTCTTCGTCGAGGGCGAGGTCGATCAAGTGAGCGGTGCGGGGAGTGAGCATGGAAAAGGGTGGCGGTTTATTCGCTGGGCGTGAGCGC
>CAJAFD010000227.1 GCA_903938935.1 uncultured Opitutia bacterium | reverse complement strand
GGCCGGTCGCCATGATTTTTGATTCATGAATCCCGAAGCCAAACTCGCCGAACTCGGTCTTACGCTCCCGCCTCCACCCGCAGCCGCGGGCAGTTATGTGCCGACGGTGCGCACGGGTAATCTCCTGTATTGCGCGGGTACGATCAGCGCACTCAACGGCCAGGTGACTCACCTCGGCCAAGTCGGTAAAGAACAGACCGTGCAGACGGCGAACAAATCGGCCGAGATTTGCGCCTTAAACACGCTCGCCAACATCAAGGCTGCCGTTGGTTCGCTTGATCAAGTCGCTCGGATCGTCTTCGTGAGCGGCTTCGTTAATGCCGTCGACGGTTTCAGCGAAAGTCCGGCGGTGATCAATGGCGCCAGTGATCTTTTCGTGAAAATTTTCGGCGAAGCGGGCAAACATGCGCGCGCCGCGGTCGCGGTGAATGGTCTGCCGCGCGGCTCTACGACGGAAATTCAGGTTGTGGTGGAACTAAAGGCTTAATCGCCTGCTCGTGCATCTTTGGACTGGCAGCGCGCGCGGAAACGCGTGCAGTGGTTGCTTATGTATCCTGTCCTAGTCGTTACGGCAGTGTTGATGGTGATTCGTCTCGCGGGTGAACTCTTGCTCTCGGCGCTCAACCGCGCAGAGGTGCGACGTCACGCGGGTTCCGCTCCGCCGGCCGTGGCGGCGATCATGGATGCGCCGACTTATGCAAAGTCGGTCGCGTACACGCTGGAAAAATCAAGGTTCGGGGCGATCACTGAAATTTTTGATACGCTCGTCCTTGCGCTTGTGCTTTTGGGTGGAGTGTTACCGATTCTTTACGTCCACGTCGCGGCTTGGGGTGCGCCCGGGGCCGTCTGGGACGATGCGCTCTTCATCTTGCTCGCGGGCGTTTTGCTTTCGATTCCGGCGCTCCCGTTTGAATGGTGGGCGCAGTTCCGCTTGGAGGCCAAATTTGGCTTTAATAAGAGCACGCCAGGCCTGTGGGTCTCGGATAAAATCAAAGGCTTCGCGCTGATGTTGGTGATTGGTTTCCCGCTTTTGTGGGCTTTGTTGTCGCTGGTGGGTTGGGTGGGGCAGATGTGGTGGCTCTGGGGGTTCGGGCTGATTTTCGGCTTTCAGCTGCTGATGTTGATTCTTTATCCGAAATTAATTTTGCCGCTGTTCAATAAATTGACGCCGTTGCCCGAAGGAGAATTGCGCACGCGGTTGCTGGCGCTGGGCGATCGCACGGGTTTTCGCGCGACGGCTATTCAAGTCATGGACGGCAGCAAACGCTCGGGGCACTCCAATGCATTTTTTACCGGTTTCGGGCGGTTTCGCCGGATTGTGCTTTTTGATACGTTGATCGCGCAACTCAGCGCCGAGGAACTCGAGGCGGTTTTGGCGCATGAGATCGGGCATTATCGACGCGGTCACATTCCCAAAATGATCGCTTTGAGCGCGGGCTCGATGTTCGTGGCTTTCGCGATGATCGCATGGTTAGCGCGTAGCCCGTGGTTCAATCTCACGTTTGGCTTTCCGGCCGGCGAGTTGGCCCCGGCGTTTCTGTTGTTTGGGTTGTTGAGCGGATTGGTCACATTCTGGTTTTCGCCCTTGATGAATTTACTCTCGCGCAAACACGAATATGAGGCCGACGCCTTTGCTCGAGATGCGATGGGCAAGGTCGAACCGATGATCGGCGCGTTGCGGAAGCTGGCGCAAAAAAATCTGACCAATCTCACGCCGCATCCGTGGTTCAGCGCTTTTTATTATTCGCATCCGACTTTGGTCGAGCGCGAGCGCGCGTTGCAGCAACGTTAAGTTGAATCCTTCCGGCGCAGGACGACCCGGTAATCATCATGAAGCAATGGCGTTCGGCGGTGTTGTTTTCGCTTGGGGTCCTCGCGGGGTCCCTTGTTTTGAGGGCCGAAACGCTAACGCTTGCGACTTATAATGTCGAAAATTACGGACCGGCGGACCGAGTGACGGAGGTGGGTTTCAGGAAAGACTATCCTAAACCCGAGAGCGAAAAAGCGGCGCTGCGGCGCGTGCTGCGTGCGATTGATGCCGAGGTGCTTTTGCTGCAAGAAATGGGTAGCTCAAATCACCTCGAGGAATTGCGGAGGGATCTCGCGGTTGAAGGTTTAGTTTACCTGCCGGGAGTCGTGCTGGCGGGCGCGGATGCGGATCGTCAGGTGGCTTTGTTGTCCAAGCGACCCTGGGCGGCGATCACGGCGCACACCGATTTGACCTTTCGGTATTTTGGAAAAAATGAACCCGTGAAACGTGGTCTTTTGGAGGTCCGCTTGCAGGTCGCGGGCGTTGATTTGGTGCTGTTTGGGTTGCACATGAAAAGTCGATACACGGATCGCGCGGATGATCCGTTGTCGGCGTTGCGCAGGGCGGGGGAGGCGACGGCGATTCGCGATCGGGTGTTGTTGCGTTGCCCGGATCCAACTCAGGCGCGCTTCGTGATCATGGGCGATTTCAACGACGACAAGGCGAGCAAGCCGCTCATGTTTTTACAGCAACGAGGCAAAACCCCGATCGCCGCATTGATTCCAGCGCGGGACAGTCGCGGTGAATCTTGGACTCATGTTTACGGGAAAATCGATGCGTACACGCGCGTTGATCATGTGTTGGTCTCTGCTGCTTTAAGGCCTGCCGTGAAAGGCGGCGCAGCGCAGATTTACGACGGACCGGGTTGGCGTGAGGCGAGTGATCACCGAGCGGTGGTGGTCACGTTGGAGTTACCCGAAAAAAAATAAAGCCGGTCCAGAAGGACCGGCTCAGGGTAAAGGACGGGAACGTCGAAATTACTTTGCCCCGATCGAGACCGGAATCGTGACTTCGCCAGCGCCGTAGCCCTTGAGAAAGAGGCTGCCCGTGCCAGGCTTGCCGCCCTCAACCGTGATGGTGACGGAGGTTTGACCTTGGGGCACAATGATCTCGGGCATGATCACGCTCTCGGGCACATCTGTGGTCACATCAATGAGGAGCCCGCCGGGAGGGGCGGAAACAGGCACATTGAAGGTGAGCGATTGGCGTTCGCCGCTGCGCAAGGTGAGCGCGGTGGGCGTGACGTTGAGGCTGCTCGGATCGACGCGGAAGGTGCCGACGGGCGAATTTCCCGCGGCACTGCCGAGCATGACGCGATAGTTTTTATTGGCCTCGATCGCGGGCACGTAGAAGCTCAGGGAATTGGGCGATTCGTAGGTCGTGCGGGCCGGGAGATTGTCGAAAAAGATCGTGTCTTGAGGGCTAAAGCCGCGCCCGAGCACACTGATGCGCGCGCCGATTGGGCCACGGTTGACCTCGAGCGAGAGCACGTAGCGACGTACAATCTTGGCGTGGACGACCTCGGTGTAGACTTCAGAATCGGTGGAACCGTTCTGGGTCTCGATGCGGAATGGGACGAGATAGTAATAGGCGACTTCATCGCGTCCGTTGGGCAGTTGGTACTCGAATTCGTAAATTCCACCGCCGAGGCCGCTGGTCTTCATCGGGAAGCTTTGGCCATCGATGATGATCTTGGGTGCAATGCTGGACGCATTGACTGAGGCGGTTTTAGGCGTCACGCGCAGGGTGAACGTATAAATTTGAGACGGATTCTCCGGCAGGGAAGGCGCGGTGAGGTTCGTCAGTACGACGGTGTCGCAACCGCTCAGCAGGGCGAGGCCGAGCGCGGCGAGGAGAGAAAGAAGGATTTTTCTCGCGGGAGAAATTCGGTTGGTATGCATTGGACGTTTGAGCGTGAAAACCAGATCGGTTAATTTCGGCAAGTAATGAGCGCCTCCGACACAGCGCAAGCCAAAGGTGTAGGCGGGGCTCCGCTAGGGCTCTACGTGCATGTGCCGTTTTGCGCCTCGACCTGCGACTTTTGTGCGTTTTATCAAACTCAACCAACTGCGGAAACCGTCCTCGGCTTCCTCGATGGAGTGAAGGCCGAAGCGGCACTCGTAGATTGGCCGCGCCCGATCACGACGGTTTTTTGGGGTGGCGGCACTCCAGGGTTACTCGCCCCGCGGCAAATCGAAGTGTTGGGAGCGACGTTGCGTGAACGTTTCCAAGGTGAGCCGCAGGAATGGTCGGTCGAGTTGGCGCCGGCCTCGGTCACCGCAGAACGGCTGGCGGCGTTCAAGGCGATCGGCGTGACGCGCATATCGCTCGGGGTGCAAAGTTTCTCGCCGGCGCTACTCGAGGGACTTGGCCGGCAACACACAAAGGAGCAGATTTATCGCGCGCATGAGCGCATCCGCGCGGTGGGATTTCGCAGCGTAAACTTAGATTTGATGTTCGCGTTGCCGGGACAAGATGAGGCGAGCTGGCTGGCGGATATCGACGCCGCGGTGGCCCTCGCGCCGGATCATATCTCGACGTATTGCCTTACTTTTGAGGAAGACACGGCCTTGTGGGTGAAACTTTCGCAGGGCAAAGTGAAGTTGGATATTGAGCGGGAGGCGCGACTTTACGAGGAGACGTGGGCACGACTCGCACAGTTGGGCTACGCGCAATACGAAGTGTCCAATTTCGCCCGGCCAGGACATGCTTGCCTCCATAACTTGAATACGTGGGGCATGCACGAGTGGATCGGCCTCGGGCCGTCGGCTGCTTCGCAACATGCGGGTTGGCGCGGGGCGAATGTAGCGGATCTGGCGCTCTGGCGCGAACGCGTCGGGCGAGGCGAGCGGTTGACGGAAGATCGAGTGGCTTTGACGCCGGCGTTGCTGGCCGAAGACGCTTTGGTTTTCGGTCTGCGCAGAAATGCGGGGGTTGATCTGGCGCCGTGGCAGGCGCGTTGCCCCGAGGCGCCTTGGCCGGTGGTGGAGGCTTTGGCGGAGCGTTTGGTGGCTGAGGGTTTGGCTGAGCGGGCGGGCTCTCGATTTTGGCTGACGAATCGTGGCCGATTGTTGGCCGATACGGTCGGCGCGGAAATCATGGCCGCGTTTGAAATCGAATCTGCGAAAATTCTTTTATGAAACTGAAGACGTTCTTGCTTTCGGCGACGGTGTGGTGGGGTTTGACGGCGCTGGCGTTGGCCCAACGGGCGCTCGTGTTGCAGACGGATTTTGGCGTGAAAGATGGCGCCGTCGCCGCGATGCGCGGGGTGGCTTTTGGGGTGAGCCCGAAGTTGGCGATTTTCGATCTGAGCCATGAGAACACGCCGTTTGATATTTGGGAGGCGGCC
>CAJAFD010000226.1 GCA_903938935.1 uncultured Opitutia bacterium | reverse complement strand
TGCGGCTCGTTAGCCATGGTTCGTGGGCGGGCTCTGCTTCTCCGCTTCGTAGAGCCGGCTGTAGCGCACGAACGCGCCAAAGGCCGTCGCCCACGCGATGTAAAAACCGGGGAAACCGTCGAGAAAGCCGAGTTTGAAAACGTACGCGCGCAGGAAACGCCAAAACGGCCGGACCACCGCAGCGAGCACCGAGAAACGCGTGCCGCGCGCCTGATGTTGTTGGAGGAACAAATCGGCGAAGGGGTTTATTTTCGCGACGTGGCTCGACAGCGAGGGGAATGAGTAATGATGGAGATCGCCGCGCAAGGTCGCGACGGGGCCGGTGCATTCCATTTTCTCGTGGACGAAGGCGTCGCCGCCCCAGCGCGCGCGGGCGCGGCAAATGAGGCGCAGGCTGAGATCGGGATACCAATCGCCGTGCGTGATCCAGCGGTCGATGAACCACACCTTGCGCGGGAAGCGCGCGCCGGCGAAGGCGTCGAAATCGGCGCGGGCAAAAAACTCCGTGATCGCGGCGCGGAGGGCCGGGGAAACTTCTTCGTCGGCGTCGAGGCAAAGCGCCCACGGCTGCGTCGCGAGCGCGAGCGCGGCGTTCTTGGTGTCGCGGAACCCTGACCACGGCAGGTGATGCACGCGGGCGCCGCCGGCCAGCGCGAGGGCCTCGGAGCCGTCGGTGGTGGCGTTGAGCACGACGACGATCTCGGCCGTCCAGCCGCGCACGCTGGCGAGGCAGCGCGGGAGATTCGCGGCCTCGTTTTTGGCCACGATGACGACGGAAAGTTGAAGCGGATCAGCCACGACGCGAGTGAGACTTAAATTTTCCCGACGAGCGAGCGCGGGATTTGATAAAGGTAGCCGCAGGAGCGCCAGGCGCGGACGAGCGCTTTTTTGGCGTCGCCCGTACGCAAGATGAGCGTGGCCAAGAGCGCCATGATGGCGTAACCGAGGAGTTTTAGGATATTGGCGAGCCAGCGCGAAGCGAGGTAGGTCTTGCCGCCGGGCTGGCCGGCGCGATCGATGGTGCGCGAACGCGCGGAATCAAAAGCGTGGCGCGCGGCGTAGCGAAACGTGGTGCGGCTCGCAGGCATCTGGTGGCGCACGGCGGCGCGGGGAGCGAACCAGATTTCAAGGCCGGCCGCGCGGATGCGGCGGACCATTTCGCTGTCCCCGCCGGAGAAATAATTTCCCGCCGCGCGATCAAGGGCCGTGTGAAACAGGCCGACGCGCGCAAACACCGCCCGCGGGATGGCGAGGTTAGCGCCCATCGGGCTGTGGCGAGCGGGTAGCGGGCCGGCGTCGGTGCGGAAGGCGAGGGGCGCGTGCCATTCGGCGACCCAAGGCGGCAGACCATCGGGGAAAACGGGAATGACTTCTCCGCCGACCGCGCCGATGTGCTCCGCGTTGGCCGTCGCAAAAGGCGCGAGCATCTGCGTGAGCCAATCCGGAGCGATGAGGATGTCGTCGTCGCCAAAAATAATTAGGTCACCGCGGGCTTCGCTGATGGCGCGGTTGCGCGCGTAGTCGAGGCCTTGCTGCGTTTCGAGCACGTGGCGCGGCGCGGGAACGGAGTTGGCAAACTCGGCGACGACGGCGGCAGTGTGGTCACGGGAGTTATTGTCGATGACGAGCACCTCGAATTGGTCGCGCGGGAAATTTTGCCGCGCCAAGCCAGCGAGCGTTTGCCGGAGGAAATCGGCGCGGTTGTAAGTGCAGAGGGCGACGGTGAGGCGCATGGCGATCAGGCGAAGCGTTTGAGCGCGCCCCAAACCCAGCCGCTCGGCAAGCGCGCAAACGGGATGGCGCCGAGCCTCAGCGCGCGCGCGAGCGAAGCGGGCTTTTGGGGGAAACGCGCGGCGTAGCTCAGGGCGTTGCGGTAAGTGAAAAAACGCGCGAGCCAGCGACCGAGGCGCGGCGTGTTGGGAAATTGTTCGCGAGCGATACGGAGGCGCAGGAGATGCGTTTGGCGAATCATGGTGGGCCAAGCGCGTTCCGTCCACTGGCCGTCGGCGACGCGATAAAACGCGGCGACCGTGCGCACGACTTCGATGCGACCGGCGCAGGCGAGCCGGTACCAAAATTCGTAGTCGGCGAGCGGCCCGGCGTTTGCCGAAAAACCGCCGAGGCGTTGCGCGAGTTCACGGCGGATGAGGACGCCGGGGAAAGGCGTCATCGCACTTTTTAGAAAAAAGCGAGGTGGATAGGCGACGGCGCGAGCTTGAGCCGGCGTGGCGGGGGCGACGAGCGCGGGCGGGTTGGCGCCGGAGACGGTCCGCGTGCAGATCGCGGCGAGATCGGCGCGAAGATGCGGGGAGACCGAGGCGAGGTACCACGGATAGAGCGTGTCGTCCTCGTGGAGCACCATGACCCATGTGCCGCGCGCGCGGCGAATGACTTCGTTCCAATTGCGGACGGGGCCGAGCGACGGTGAGTTGCGGTGATAAAAAAAGTTGGCCGCTGGAAAACGTGCCACGGTGGCCGCGGTTTCAGGCAACGTGCCGTCGTCGCACACGATCACTTCGTAGGGAATGTTCGAGGTTTGGGCGGCGATGCTCGCGAGAGTTTCCGCGAGCAGCGCGGGGCGGTTGTACGCCGGAATGCCGAAGGTGATGAGCGGAGTGGCGGCGCTCATCGGGCGGTGGCGAGCGC
>CAJAFD010000225.1 GCA_903938935.1 uncultured Opitutia bacterium | reverse complement strand
GGCGCGAAGCCCAAAAATCCGCGCAACATAATCTGCGGCACGAGTAACGATTCAAAAAATTCCCGGTCGAGCCCGAGGCCACCGGCCGCACCGTCGCCTTGGAGCGCGGCGCCTTGTTTTTTGTAGTACGCGCGGTAGCCGCCACCGGCCTGAACGTCGTCGAACCACGTCGTGATTTCTCGCAAGCGCGCCCAAGCCACATCGGGTCCAGCGACTTTCAATCGTGCGCTCAAATCCATAAACGACCAGCCCAACACCGCACCGCCGTCCTGCACTTGTCCGCCAAAGGGAATCGTTTCCGGCCGCGACCAACCCCAGAAGTAGTACTCGACGTTGCGGCGCGTCGTACTGCGCGGGCCAAAACGAAAACGATAAATATCCGAGCCCGTCGAGGTATCGCCCGCCACGATGCGTTTACCGTCGAGCCAATCTAAAATCGCTCGGGCGTGCGCGTCCGTCGCGAAACCGTAGTGAATCGCATCCGTGTTAAGAAACGTGAATCCGTAGTCGTGACGTTCGCCGTTTGCGTCAGGCCCCGCGACGAAACGCCCCGTTTCTTCGCTCCAGAAAATCCGGTTGCCCTCCGCTTTCACGGCGGCCGCGTGTGCCTCTAGATCCGCCGGATCAAAGCGCTCGGTTTCATTCGAAAATTTCCATTCAGGATGGCGGGCGATATCGCGCTCCAACGCCGCCATTCGCACGAGCGTATCATAGTAACGAATCGTCGCGTAGCTGTCTTTGTGGCCGAAGGGCAAAAGATCCCAGTAATTATTGCCGATGCCCGTACCGTGCAAAATGGTTTTAGTGCCATCGGCTTTACGCGTGAGGCCGGAGGTCCCTTCGTGACCGACCCAGGTCGTGAGCACGCAGTTGTTTTCGCGGGTGCGAAATTCCGTCTGCGCAAACCGCAACGCTCGGCGCAAACGCGGCAACTCGGCCCGCATAAACTCGAGGTCGCCGGTCCACAAAAACACATCAATCGCACCGCGGATGTAATCGAAATTGTTGATATTGTGTCGCGTGTCGTACTGCGAAAACAGCGCCTGCACCACGACCTCGGCGCCGGACGCGACATTATCGAAATTCAAACGCAACCGCGTAATTTTCCCCTGCCAAAGCGGATGCCGATATAACGGCAACATCTCGATGGCGACGGTTCCCTCCGCGCCGGGCGGCAGCGGTATCGGGATCCGGCGCGCGGCCGAAAAACCCGGTTGCTCTTCCGTTTCCCAATCGAGCGAGGGTTGCGCAGCGCCGAGATTTTTAGCCGACCAACGCAGTTGCATGAAAGGTGACACGCGCGGATCAATCACGCCCAGCGCCACTGTGGCCGAAGCCCGTGTACTCGACAATGCGAGTTGCCACCCCGCCTCGCCGATGCCGCGATCTTCAGCGCCGACAAGCGTCCAACCCTCAGCTTTCGTCGCCACCGGTGCGCCCTTGGTCAACACGGCGGACTTAGTCCCTTCCGCCGAAAAATGCACCCCGACCGCGCCCGGACTGCCGATCCAATATGGAAACGGCCAACCCAAGATATGCCCAATACCCTCGTGCTGGTGCGTGGCAACGTAGCCTTCGGAGTCGATGATTTTGTGATTAAAAGAATTTTTCAGTCGCTGCGTGATCGTGACTTTTCCGTCACAGACCAAAATCCCGGCCGTATCTGCCCACAAACACGCGCCCGAGAGCCACTCATCCCACAACGTACAAAGCCCAGCCGCTGGATCGCG
>CAJAFD010000224.1 GCA_903938935.1 uncultured Opitutia bacterium | reverse complement strand
GGCTTCTTTCCAGAGCGGACCGATCGGGCGCAGATTATCGCTGGCGGAATTCTGCGTGAGTGGCGTCCACGTGAAGGTGGCCCCGTCGTCGGTGGTGAGGCCGCGGTAGATTTCCCAATGGCGTTTTTGGTCGGCGGTGCTGATCAGCGGGGCGCCGGTTTTGGGGTCGGTGTTGGTGGAGATGTAGACGACGGAGGGGTTTTGCGGGTCGATGGCGGCGAGGCCGGTGTAGTCGTCTTCGCCAGCGTAGAGGCGGGAGCCGGCATGGGCGATTTCGTGCACGAGCCAGTGCGCACCGTCCCAGCGGGCGTGGTAAAAGCGGTGGTCTTGGCCGTCGATTTTGATGTCGCGCACGCCGCGGCCCTTCGCGCCGTCGCGTTGGACGGAGAAGATGATGCGCGGGTGGCCGGCGCGGTCGAGGTGGACGTCGCACATCCAGGCGACGTGGTGAGCGTCGCCTTGGAAGACGGTGGTGAGATCGCGTGGAGCGATGGCGGCTTCGCCGGTGGTGGAGAGCGGGGCGATGACGCGGCCGTCGCTGTGGTGGATTTTTCCGCCGCGAATGAACGCGTGATAGATGCTGTTGTCGTAGGCGCGCGGGTGGTCGTCGGTGGCGATGAGGTGAATCGTGTCGTCGCCAGCTTGGACGTATTTTAGGTAAGGGCGGCCGCCGTCGATGCCAGTGGCGAGGGGTTCGCCGACGGGGCGAGGCCAGCTAAGAAGGCGGCCGCCGTAGGTGAACGTGGCGCCGTCGTCGGTGGAAATAAGGTAGTTGGGGTTGTAGCCGAGACCGCGGTGGAAGTTATAAATGCGGCCGCCCTCTGCCCCGAGGCGGAAGAGATTGCTGTAACTCACGCCGGCGCCGACGGGGAGCGTCTGCTCGGGGGTCCATTCCGTGAAATCGCCGGGGCGCACGGTGCGGCGCCAGCGCATGAGATCGAGGCCGATAAATTTTTTATCGCCGCCGTGGGATTGATAGGTGGCGAGGACGCGGCCGTCGGGCAGAGCGAGGAAGGCCGGAACGTCGTGATCGTCGCTCTGGAATTTCGGGTGCAGCGTGGTGGTGTGGGTGCGGCCGGAGCGGAGATCGACCGTGGTGGCGTCGATGTCGCCCGCGGCGCTGGGGCCGCGTGTGGAGCCGGCGACAGAGCCAAAAAGGAGCGTGTCGCCGATGACGAGGGCGCGTTCGTCTTGGAACCAGCACCAACCGCCGTTGGTTTTGAGGAGAGCGGGCACGGGGAGCGCCCGGTCGGGGGTGGCGCGGAGTGCGGCGGGCAGGAAAAGGGCGAAGTAAAGTGCGAGGAGCGAGAGCGGAAGGTGACGGAGCATGGGAGGAAATTAGCGCAGAGTGCGGAACGGATCGATCCATGGATAGCCACACTAAGACGCAGGAGGCGCAAAGAAAACCTGCGCCCCGGGGCGGATCACGGCGTGCGCAGGAAATTTAGGCCGTAATGCCATGGTGGAAGGTCGAGCGTCGCGGCGGGTGGGGTGAGGCCGCCAGCAGCAGCGGCCCAATTGAGGATCTGAGCGGGCGTGGGGCGGATCGAGAGGGATGGGCCGCGGGGGGTGGGTAGGTCGCTGCGCCAATGGATCACGGCGATCTGTCCGCCGGGGCGCACCAGGTCGCGGACGGAACACAAAAGAGCGACGGGGTCTTCGGCGTGGAGAATATTAAAGAGCAGGACGGCGGCGCAGGAGGCGGGCGGGAGGTCAAAGCCTTCTGTGAGCGCGTCGCGAACGGAGGCGTGAACGTGGGTGAGGCCGGCGGCGCGGGCGCGGGCTGCGGTGGTTGCGACCATCGCGGGATCGACGTCGAGCGCGTGGACGGCGTGGGAGAGGCGTTGCGCGAGCGGGACGGTGAAGGTGCCGTAACCGCAGCCGAGTTCGGCGACCGGACCGATCGAGCCTGTGTTGAAACCGAAGGCGTCGAGGATGAGCGGCACGTCGAAGAGCGTTTCCCAATAGGCTTGGGCGGGCATGCCGCTTTCACGAATGGTCATCGTTGAAGGCAGGCTTAAGCGCTGGCACTCGTCGCTTCGTCTGGGCGGTGGGCGAGGCGGTAGAGGGCGGGGAGAACGACGAGGGTGAGGAGGGTGGAGCTAATGATACCGCCGATCACCACGGTCGCGAGGGGCCGCTGGACTTCCGCGCCGGCGCCGGTGGCGAGCGCCATGGGGACGAAGCCGAGGCTGGCGACGAGGGCGGTCATGAGCACGGGGCGGAGGCGTGTGAGGCAGCCTTCTTCGATCGCGGCGTCGAGGGGCTGGCCGGTGTCGCGTAGGGCGCGGATGCAGGAGAGCATGACGAGCCCGTTGAGTACGGCGACGCCGGAGAGTGCGATGAAGCCGACGCCCGCGGAGATCGAGAGTGGAATCTCACGCAGCCAAAGCGCCGCTACGCCGCCGGTCAGGGCAAGGGGCACGCCGGTGAAGACGAGGAGTGCGTCTTTCGCATTGCCGAGGCTTACGAAGAGGAGTCCCAAAATGAGTACGAGCGCGACGGGGACTACAATCTGCAGGCGCTGCGTGGCGGAGAGGAGCTGCTCGAAGGTGCCCCCGTAGCCCAGCCAGTAGCCGGGGGGAACAGTGACGGCGGAGGCGATACGGGCTTGGGCCTCGGCGACGAAGCTGCCGAGGTCACGGCCGCGGACGTTGGCGGTGACGATGACGAGGCGTTTGCCGTTTTCGCGGCTGAATTGGTTGGGGCCGGGGGCGAGTTCAACCGTAGCTACTTCGCGGAGGGGGATGTGGGAAAGTTGAGGATTGGGAGTTGAGGTTGGAGCGTTGGAGTGCGGCAGCGGGATGGGGAGATCATGCAGGGCGGCGAGGTCGGTGCGTAGGTTTTCAGGAAGGCGGACGACGAGGTCGAAACGGCGGTCGCCTTCGAAGATTTGGCCGACGGTGGTGCCGCCGAGGGCGGTGGAGATGAGTTCCTGGACGTCGGTGGCGGGAAGGCCGTAGCGGGCGAGGGCTTCGCGGTCGAGGTGCACGGTGAGCATCGGGAGACCGGTGGTTTGCTCGACCTTCACGTCCGCGGCACCGGGGATGGTTTTGAGGACAGCTTCGATTTCGCCGGCGGTTTTGCTCATCACATCGAGGTCGTCGCCGTAGACTTTCACGGCGACATCGGAGCGGACGCCGGAGATGAGTTCGTTGAAACGCATCTGGATCGGCTGGGTGAACTCGTAGTTGTTGCCGGGTACTTTTTGCGCGGCGGCTTCCATGGCGGCGACGAGGTCGGCTTTGGTGCGCCGAGGATCGGGCCACGCGGCGCGCGGTTTCAGTATGATATAGGTGTCGGCGACGCTGGGGGGCATGGGATCGGTGGCGACTTCGGCGGTGCCCATCTTGGCGACGATGCGGTCGACCTCGGGGAATTGTTTCAGACGGTCTTCAAGTTCGCGCTGCATGGCGACGGCCTGAGTGAGGCTGGTGCCGGGAATGCGGAGGGCGTGCAGGGCGATGTCGCCTTCATCGAGGCTGGGGATGAACTCGCTGCCGAGGCGGGTGGCGGTGAGGCCGGCGAGGCCGACGAGCACGACCGCGGCGAGCGCGACGGCGGGGCGGATCGTCATGATGAAGCGCAGCGTCGGGCGGTAGAGGGCCTTGGCGCCGCGGATGGCGAGGTTATCCTGATGGGAGACTTTTCCTGTGATAAAGATCGCGACGGCGGCAGGTACGAATGTGACGGAGAGGAGCATCGCGCCGAGGAGGGCGGTGACGACGGTGAAGGCCATGGGGTGAAACATTTTTCCCTCTACGCCGGTGAGGGCGAAGATGGGCACGTATACAATGGCGATGATGAGTTCGCCGAACAGAGTGGCGCCGCGGACTTCTTTGGTGGCTTCGAAGGCGAGGGCGAGGCGCTCGGGTTTTGTGAGGAGGCGACCGAGGCGGTGCTGCTCGCCGCCGAAGCGGCGGAGGCAATTCTCGATGATGATGACAGCGCCATCGACGATGAGCCCGAAGTCGAGGGCGCCGAGGCTCATGAGGTTGCCGGAGACTTTGTTGGTCACCATGCCGGTGATCGTGAAGAGCATGGAGAGCGGGATGACAGCGGCGGTGATGAGTGCGGCGCGGAAATTCCCGAGGAACAGAAAAAGGATCACGATGACGAGCATCGCCCCCTCGACGAGATTGCTGCGCACGGTGGCGATGGTGCGGTCCACGAGGTTGGTGCGGTCGTAAACGGCGGTGGCAACTACGCCGGGCGGCAGGCTGCGGTTTACGTCGACGAGTTTTTGGGCGACGCGAGTGGAGACCTCGCGGGAGTTTTCGCCGATGAGCATAAAGACGGTGCCGAGGACAACCTCGCGGCCGTTCTCGGTAGCGGCGCCGGTGCGAAGTTCCTCGCCGAGGATAACCTCGGCGACATCGCGCACGCGGATGGGTTGGCCGCTGCGCTGGGCGACGACAAGGGCGCCTATTTCAGTGAGGTTGGTGACCTGGCCGGGGACGCGGATTAAGTATTGTTCGCCGGCGCGCTCGATGTAGCCGGCGCCGACGTTCGTGTTGTTGCGGGCGAGGGCCTCCATGAGGTCACGCAGGGTGAGGCCGTGGGCGACGAGGCGGTCGGGGTGAGGGGTGACGTGAAACTGTTTCACGAAGCCGCCGATGGTGTTGACCTCGGTGACGCCCTTCAAATTGCGGAGTTGCGGGCGCACGACCCAGTCTTGGAGTTCGCGGAGATCGGTGGGGGTGTAGGCGGTGCCGTCGGGTTTGCGCGTGGTGGCGAATTCAGGCTCGACGGTGAACATGAAAATCTCGCCTAGGCCGGTGGAGACCGGGCCCATCGTGGGGTCGAGCCCGGTTGGGAGCTGAGTGCGCAAGGACTGGAGGCGCTCGGCGATGAGCTGGCGGGCGAAGTAGATGTCGGTGCCGTCTTTGAATACAACGGTGACCTGCGAGAGGCCGTAGCGGGAGAGGGAGCGCGTGTAGTCGAGCCGGGGGAGACCGGCCATCGCGGTCTCGACGGTGAAGGTGACACGTTGCTCGGCCTCAAGGGGGGAATAGCCGGGCGCCTCGGTGTTGATCTGAACCTGGACGTTGGTGATGTCAGGGACGGCATCAATTGGGAGGCGTTGAAAATTAAATACGCCGAGCGCGGCCAAGCCAAGGGTGGCGAGCAGCACGAACCAACGGTGGCGGATGGAGAACTGGAGAAGTTTTTCGAGCATGGCGGGTGGGCGCGTGATGGGCTGGCGAGCTATCAGTGGTCGTGGGATGCGCCGGATTTGCCGATGTCGGCTTTGATGAGGAAACTGTTCTCTGTGACGTAGAGCTCACCAGCGGCAAGGCCTTTGAGGACTTCGACGTAGCCGCCGCTGCGGCGACCGAGTTCAAGGGGGCGGGCTTGGTAAACGTCGCCGTGCTGAGAGAAAACGACGGTGAAATCGAAGAGCGTTTGGAGGCCGGACTCTTTCACGGTGACGGGGACGGTGGCTTCGGCGATGGCGATGTCAGCTTTCAGTGAGAGGCCGGGGCGCCAGCGGGCGTCGGGGTTGGGGAGGACGACGCGGGCGGTGAGCGTCTGCGCGGCCGCATCGCCAAAAGGCGAGAGCCAGGAGATCGTGCCGGTAGTGGAGGGGCCGCCGTCGTCGGCGTGAAGGGTCACAGTCTGGCCCAGTTTGACGCGGGCTTGGTCGCGCTTGGGGATTTGTAAATCAACCCAGACTTCGGAGAGATCCGCGATGGTGTAGAGCATCGCGCCCTCCGCGACGGTCTGGCCGGCGTGGACCTCGCGCTCGATGATGACACCGGCGAGCGGGGCGAGCACCTCGATGGTGGCGAGAGTCAGGTTGGTTTCCAGGACGGCGACTACCTCGCCGGCGTTGACGGAGTCGCCGATGGATTTGCGCGCTTCGCGCACGAGGCCGGCGAATCGCGGGACGGCGCGGCCGAGGCGGTTGGCGTTGAGTTTCACCTGGCCGTAAACGGGTAGCGTTTCGACGAGCGTGGCAGGGCCGGCGGGGGCGGTGGCGAGGCCAGAGCGGGCGGCGACGTCGGTGGCGAGCGTGGTTTGCATCTCGGGCGCTTCGAATTCCCAGCGGTAGAGGCGGTCGCCGTGGCGTGCGGCGATTTTGTAGGAGAAGGAGTGGGGCTCGTAAACTTCGTCGGGGCTGCGCACGAAATCACCCGAGGGAGCGAAGCGGTGCACGTCAGTTTTGCCGCCGGGGCGGGTGAGCTGGACGCTCAGTTGGACGGCCGAGGCCGAGAGCGGTTTGCCGGCCTGGCTGAACCACGCGCGAAACTCGGGCGGCGTGCCGCGCTCGAAAATGGCGAGTTCGAGGGTGAAATCCCCGTCATGGAGCAGTCGACCGTTATGCGGCCCCTTGGCCTCAGCGGATTCGGTGGGCGCGCCGTGGGCGTGGCCGTGATCATCGTGGCCGCCGGCGACGGAATGATCGTGGCCGGACTCGACGATGAAGTAGGTGGCGGCGCCACCGACGGCTAAGACGATAATGAGGGAGAGCGAGAGTTTCCAATTCATGGGCAGAGAGTGGGGTGAAAAATTAGGACGAGGCGGGGGCCGCTAGGAGGTGTTCGAGTTCGACGAGGGTGGCGTGGTATTCGGCGGCGGCCTGGACTTGGCGGCGGCGGGCGGAGAAGAGAGCGGAGCGGGCTTCGAGTTGGTCGCGGGCATGATAGCGGCCGGCGGCGAGACCAGCGTCGATAGCGTTGAGCCACGCGGTGGCGGCGGGGATGAGTTCGTCGCGCGCGGTGTCGTGGGCGAGGCGGGCGTGGCCGAGTTCCTGATGCAGCGAGAAGAGCGTGGAGCGGACGGCGTGGAGGGCCGCCTCGCCGTCGGCCGCGGTGCGGTCGCGTTCGGCGCGGGCCTCGGAAGCGGAGGCTTCACCGCTGGCACGATTGGGGAGCGCGTAGCCGAGGCCGAAGACGAAGCCAAAATTATCAGTGGCCTCGACGCGGCGGATACCGGCGGACCAACGCGTTTCGCCGCGGGTGGCGTCGCGGCGGGCGAGGCGTTCTTGGGCTTCGCGCCAGCGGGTGAGCGCGGCGTAGCGGGTTTGTGCGGGCGCGGCGGTGAGGCGGGCGAAGAGGGTCTCGTAAGGTGCGGCTGCGGGGAGCGTGGTGAGATCGGCGAGCGCGGTGTCGAAGTCGGGTGTGGTGGCGCCCCAAAGGGAGGCGAGGGACTGGCGGGCAGAAAGGAGAAGGTGCTCGGCGTGTTCGCTTTCGAGAGTGGCGTCGGCGAGGGCGAGGCGCGCGCGCGCGGTTTCGGCAGGAAGCGCGATGTGGGCGCGGGCCTGGGCGGCGATGGTGTCGGCAGAGGCTTGGGCGAGCGTGGTGAATTCGCGGGCGGCGGCGAGTTCGGCTTGGGCGGCAACGATGCGGATAAAGCGGCACGCGGCCTCGGCGTGGAGTTCGCGGCGGCGTTCCTCCCAAGCGAGGCGCTCGGCCTCGTTGCGGGCGGTGGCGATGGTGGTGCGGGCGGCACGGCGGTCGGTGAGATCGAGGGCCCGGCTGAGCTGGAGGGTGGTTTCGAGGCTACGAGTGGCGCTGAGTGCGCCGGTGCCGAGAGCGTTTTCGAATTGTAGGGAAATCTCGGCGTTGGGCCGCGTGGCAGCTTGGGCGGAGCGGGCGGCCGCGAGGCTGGACTCGGCGTCGCGGGTGCGGAGAAAGGGGTGGCCGGCTTCTACGCGCGCGAGGGTGTCGGCGAGCGTGAGCGGGCGCTCGGCGGCGGTGAGCGTCGCGGCGGTGAGCAAAAGGAGAGTGAAAACAGGTAAACGCATGGGAAAAATACGGACGATGGAACGAAGGCAGGCCGACGCGGCTGCGCGTGGCGGGGACGGACTCCGCGAAAGCGCGGAGACGGAACGGGCAGCTCGCTGGGCGAGCGCGTTAAACCGAAGCGGACGGAGCGCGTGCCAGCGGAGCGGCGCGCGTGGCGAATTGCCAACCTCGACCCAACTCACGGGGCACATCGGTGCGCTCCGGGCACACGCGATCGACCGGGAGTTCGGGTGGGACAGGCAGGAAAGCGATCAGGAAAAACGTGGCTTGGCCGACGAGTTTCGCGACAGACGTGGGTTTAATGGCCGCATCTTCCAAAGGGTGGCAGGCATCGGTGTGGGACTGAGCGCCGTGGTGGTCCGGTGCGGGCGCCGGGTGACTATGGCCGTGACCATTGTCGTGGTCGTGGCACACAAAGGCGATTTTGAGTCCGGCGGCCTCGAGGGCGCAGTGCAAAGTCGCGGGCAGCCAAAGGGCCAGGAGCGCGACGGCAATGAAGCGGCGGAGGAACGACACGGCGGAAAACGAGCCGGGGAATCGGCGGCGTGTCAAGGGACGCGGCAGCGAGAGGATCCACGGGCCCATGGGTGGTGGCGCGTTAAGGAGCGGGAGGGGTGAGCCGAGTAAGAGGCGAGAAACGTGAGGAGATGAGTGGGAATGCGGGAGTTCGCGGCAGGCGGCGACGAAGCACGCAAGAGCGGAGGGACCGGTCGTGGGAAACCGCGAAAGGCCGCGAAGTTGAAAATGCTGGGCAGGATCTGCGGGCGGTTATGGCGGCGGGCTATTTCGGGGCGCCCGGGTTACTGGGCGGAGTGAGTTTGGCGAGGTAGCGCGCGGGGTTCTTTAGGAATTTCTTTTCGCAGGGCGGGCAGCAAAATTTCACCGTCTGGCCCTCGTGGATGAAGGAGCTCTCGTCGCCCATCGAATCGAGGTCGTTGTCGGTCACGATGCAGACTTTTAACGGATAGGGCTTCGCAGCGGTGGCGGAGTCTTTGGATTTTGAAGCATCGACTTTTTCGGGGGAGGAGACGGCGGCGAAGGCCGGGACGATCAATAGGGCGAGGGTAAAGAGGATGGGTTTCATGAAGAATTATTTTGGAGCTTAAAAACGGACGGCGACGCCGGCGCCGAGGCCGTAGTCGCCGTCATGGGATGCGACGAAGGAGATGGTTTTTGAAACGGTGTAGGCAAGCGTGACGGTCGAGGCGAAGCGCAGCGCGGTGTCGTATTCGACGTGGAGCTGGAGGCCGAGGCGGGCGGTGAGTGGGAGATTTTTGGCGAGGGAGAAACGGGCGTCGCCGTTGCTTTGGAGCGTGGTGGTGAAATCGACGAGGTAGGGCAGGCGGTACGTGGCGCCAGCGATCACGGAGCGGCGCGTGGCGGTGAGGTTGGCAGCGCGGAGGCCGGCGAAGGCGGTCCAGCGGGGGTTGAAATAGCGGGAGTAGGTTGCGTCGATTTCGAAGCCGGTGTCGTCGACGCGGGCCCAACCGGTTTCCCAACTGAGGTTGAGGTTGTCGCGGCCGGTTTGGACGGTGCCGTGGCCGGTGCTGAGGTGGGATTGCAGGGTGACGTCGAGCCAGGCGTAGGTGTGAGGTTTGGCGTGTTCACCGAGGTTGGGGGCTTGGACCGCAGTGGAAGTTGAAGTCGAAGATGAAGGAGGCTCCGAGTAGCTTACGACCCGCGCCATGCCGGCCATCATGTGGTAAAGGAGATGGCAGTGGAACAGCCAGTCGCGGTCCTCGCTAGCGAGAAACTCGATGGTGCGGCGGCTCATGGGCGGGACGTCGACCGTGTGTTTGAGCGGGGCGTAGGCAGGGTCGCCGGCATCGGGGATGAGGAGCCAAAAAAAGTGTCCGTGGAGATGCATCGGATGGTGCATCATCGTGTTGTTCACGAGGACGAGGCGGAGGACTTCGCCTTTCTTCACCGCGATGGTGCTTTCTTCGTCCATCGTGCGATCGTCGAGAGACCAGAGGTAACGGGTCATGTCGCCGGTGAGTTTGAGGGTGACGGAGCGGCGAGGTGCGGCGGCGGGGAGGGTGGTGGGGGTGGGCGAGCGGAGGCGGACGTAGGGTGGCAGCGGACGGTCGACCTCGGCGGCAAGGGCGGCAGCGTCGGTGATGTCGCCGGTCTCGTCGTGCTGGGCGAGGATCACGGAGAGGGCGGCGTCCATGTTGTAGATTGCGAGCGGGCCCGGGACGGGGGCGGGTTGCGCAGGAGCGGCGGGATCGCCGAGGAGGAGGGAGGCGTGGCCGGAGTTGTCCTGGGTGGTCGCGCGGATTTCCCAAGCGGCGGCGGCGGGCGAAAGGGGAATGGTGACGAGGACGTCGTAAGTTTCCGCCATGCCGATGAGGAGGCGGTTTTGTTTGATCGGCGCGACGTCCATGCCGTCGGCGGCGATGATCGTGAGCGGCCCGGCGGCGGAACTCAGATAGAAATAGGTGGAGCCGGCAGCGTTGATGACGCGGAGGCGAATGGTTTCGCCGGGGCGGGCGGGGAGGCGGGAAACGGGCTGGCCGTTGAGGAGAAAGGCGTCGTAGGCGACGTCAGACAGATCCATCGGGAGCATGCGGGCGCGCTCGCGTTTCAGGAAGTCGCGGAGGTGGCCGGAGCGGTAGGCGCCGAGGAGGGATTGGGCGGTGTTTTTGCGGATGGCGAACCAGTCACTGCCTCGAAGAAGCGAGCGCATGATGGCGTCGGGATCTTCGTTGGTCCAATCGGAGAGGACGACGACGTGGTCGCGGTCGATGCGGGGAAGATCGGCGCGGGGCGGAGAGCCGGGGGCGGGCTCGACGACGATGCTGCCGTAGACCCCGCGTTGTTTTTGGAGGCCGGTGTGACTGTGATACCAATACGTGCCGGCGTGAGTGAGGAGAAACTCGAAGGTGCGCTCGGTGCCGGCGGGAATGGGCGGCGTGTTGAGGTGGGGCACGCCGTCTTCGAGATTAGGGAGGAGGAGCCCGTGCCAGTGGAGAGAAGCCTCGTCGGCGGCGAGGCGGTTGCGGACAACGATCCGGGCGACGTCGCCGACGCGGAAGCGCAACGTGGGACCGGGGACGGTGCCGTTGATGGTGAGTGCGGGAACGGAGCGCCCGGCGGGGCTAAGGGTAGTCTCAGCGATATCGAGCGTGTAGGCGGTGATCGGCGCGGCGGGGAAAAGTGCAGAGGCTTTGGGCGCGAGTTCGCGGGCGAGCCAGCCGGCTTTGCCCTTGCCGCCGCAGTTGGCACAGGCGTGAGCCGCGGGGATGGTGATCAGGGCGAGGAGGGCGAGGAACAGCGGAGCGAGGGGCGCGGAGATACGCGGCCGCTGGGAAGGATGGACGCTCACCATGGAAAACACGAACTACACGAAATCTGGAAGAAGCGAGTGGGCGTCGGAGCGAAGGGCGGGTCGGAGAGCCGGCTCTACTTCTTTTTCGCGGCGTCGAGTTTGCCGAGGAACTTGGCGGGCTCTTTCTTGAAATCGTCGCTGCAGCCCTCGCAGCAAAAGAAGACCACGCGGTCGGGTTGGCCGGCGCCGCGGTGGATGTAGGCGGTGGCTTCGCCCATGGCGCCGAGGTCTTCGCCGGAGACGAGACAGGTTTTCAGCGGGTAATTTGTCCGGGCCTTGGCGATGAGGGCGGTGTCTGCCGGCGAGACGGATTTGTTCTCAGCGGCGAAGGCCGTGAAGCCGAAACCGACGAGAATAGCAGAGATTACGATGAGGCGATGGAGGGTGGATTTCATGGATTTAAAGAGGGAGTTAGATATTATTAACCCTAAAGTCGCGAAATCACCCGAATTTTTTAAAGGGATTTTCGATGAGCAGGGGTATAGTGAGTCATGAACATGAATGTGGATGAAGTGAAATTGAAGCGCGTGTTGGAGGATTGGCGCGTGGCGCCGGTCGCGAATCGGGCGTTTCGGACGGGGGTCTGGGCGCGGATCGAACGCGGGCGCGGGGTGGCCAGCTGGGTCAGTTTTGTGCGCGGGCACGCTGTGGTGTGCGCGGTGGTGCTGGGCCTAGCACTGGGGGCGGGCGCATGGACGGGCCGCGAACGTGCTCGAGTTGGCGTCGAGTTGGAGCGGGCGGCGATGCTCACGAGCTACGTGAGTGCGCTGGATGCGCGATCGATGAAAATGCCATGAAAAACTGGTTGATCATGCTCGGTTTCGCGCTGGCGGCGGCGGCGGGAGCGTACGCGTTGTTTTTCGCGATCAACGACCAACCCGAAGTGCGTCGGGCGGCCCACGCGCGCGATGCGATGCTATGGTTGCGAGTCGAATATCGGCTGGATGACGCGCGGTGGGCGGCGATCAAGCAATTGCACGAAGCTTACGACGACGTGTGCGGGCGGCATTGCGCGGCGATTTTGGCGGCGCGCGAACGCGCCGCGCCGGCGGCGGAAGTCGCGGAGCTCGAACGCGTCTGTGTGGACGCAATGACGACGCATTTTAAGCAAGTGGCCGCGTTGATGTCCGCGGGCCAAGGCGAGCGGTATCTGGCGATGGTGTTGCCGAAAGTAGTGGGCTACGATCACGCCGGCGCGCCCACGGTGCGGGTGCAACCCTGATGGCTCCTGCGTACGACAGTTTTAGATCGGCGCGAACGGAAGAAGAGAGTTTAGCGGAGGCGCGGGAAGACGCGGCGTTGATGATGCGCGTGCGTGCGGGTGACGAAGCGGCGTTTGCGGCGTTGCTGGAGCGTTGGGAATTGCCGGTGAAGCGACTGATCGCGCGAATCGTGTTCAACGTGAGTGAATCCGAGGATTTGGCGCAGGAGACGATGGTGCGCGTGTGGTCGCAGCGGGAGAAATTTCGCTCCGAGTCGGCGTTTCGCCCTTGGATATTTTCGATCGCGGTCAACCTCGCGCGTAATCGTCTGCGCTGGTGGCGGCGGCGGCCGAATGTGTCTTTGGACGCGTGGAGTGAAACGGGCCATGAGCGGCCGTGGCAGGCGGGCGAGCGGCCGAATGGGGCGGGTGATTTGGAACGCGCGGAACGGGCGGCGGCGGTGCGGGACGCGGTGGCGGCTTTGCCGGTGGAACTGCGCGAGGCGTTGGTGTTGTTTGAATACGAAGAGCTCACGCAGGCAGAGATTGCGGCGACGCTGGGCTGCACGGTGAAGGCCGTGGAATCGCGCGTGGCGCGCGCGCGGGAGAAGTTGCGCGGGGCTTTGCGCGCGTGGCTCTGAACTTGCGGAGCGCGTTACGCGCGCTGGGCGGGCTATTTATCTCGCGGCCGTGATTTTTACCTCTTCGAGGAGCCAGTGGTCGGGTTGGCGAGACATGAGGCCGGTGATGGTGGCGCCGACTTGGGCGGCTTGTAGGGCGACGGCATCGACGCGGAACTGCATCGTCATCGCACGCATCACGCCGGGGATTTCTTCGTGTTTAATCCGGAGAGCAGATTTGCCCGCGTCGATAGCGACGATGACGCCGCGGAGGGAGTGGCGCTTGACCTCAGCTGGGGTAGTCTCGACGGGTTTGTCGGCCGCGTAAAGGGCGGGAGCGGCGATAGCGGTGAGGGTGAGTAGGGTGGCGAGGTGACGGAGTTTCATGGAGGAGGCAGCGATGGACGCGGGAGGTTTAAGCGAAATCAGGGAAGCGAAGCTAGTGGGGCTTCGCAGAGTTCAAGAGAGGTTGGCTTGCCGGTGGCGCGGCGGGGAGCCGCGGTCAGGTTGAGCGAACGAGTGAGTGGGTTTGGGTCAAAACTGAAGATTTGGACTTGGTTGCGCTCGGCGTTTTGCGTGTAGGAAACCAGTACGTGACCGTTGGATTGGAGCGCGGCGCGAGGGAAACCGCTCGCGCGGGATTGGGTGGTCTCAGCGAGAAGTTGCGGTCGGGAGAGGTTGCCATCGGGAAAGAGTCGGCGGGCGTAGAGCCCGGCGGCGTTGGTATCGGATTTCATTTCCAGCCAGAGGATGATGGCGGAATGATCGGGCAGCATGACGGTTTCTAGTCGCCCGATGGGCCGGCCGAGGTCGATCGGCACGGGCGGGGTGAAGGTCTCTCCGGCGTCGGCGGAAGTGCGGGCATGGACGCGGGCGACACCCTCGGCGGCGGTGAACCAGCAGACAGTAACGGACGCGTCGAAGGCATCAGCGGCGGGACCGTTGACGGGACAGGCGTGGATTTTCCAGCGGTCATCACGGAGGGCGGCGGAGGGACTCCAGGTGCCGGCTTTGAGATCAAAAAGGCTATAGCGATTGTCGCGGATTTCCTCGGCGGTGTGGCCGCGATAGGCGGCGAACACGCGGTCGCCCGGCAGGACTGCGAGGGTGTTTTGGCAGCACGTGCACACATCGGAATCGACGGTCCAATCCTGCAAGGTAGCGCCGTCGGGCGCGAGCAGGCGGGCGAGGAGCTTCATCGACGGAGCGTAGGGCGTGTTGGGATCACGCGGGGTGCTAGGGTCGTGTTTGACGTTGTGGGTGGGTTTTGGGTTGGTCGCTTTGGGGTCGCTGACCTGAGTGCTTTCGAGCCAGACGGCGAGGGTTCGGCCCTGACTGAGCGGGGCGAGGGCGACAAATTCGTGGCCGAGTCGGGCTGGCGTGCGCCACGTGCGGCCACCGTCATCGGAACGGGAAAACCAGCCGTCGTAGCCGCCGGCGTCGGGGGCGGATTTTTGAAACCATTGCGCGGTGAGAGCGCCATCGGTGCCGACGACGAGCGTGGCGAAATCGGCCCAGTTCTCCATGAGGAGCGGAGTCGTGACGATCGCGCGCGGGGCGGAAAACGCGGTGGCGGTGGGCGCGAGCGTCGCGTGCCAGAGCGTGCGGGAATTGGGCGCGGCATTGGCGGCGGCGGGGCCGTAGTAAGTGAGGTGCAGCGTGCCGTCGGGGGCGCGGGTGAGGCTCGAGCACTGGGAATCTGCGGCGGCGGGCGTAGGAAGACTGGCCATGGGCGATGGCGGATTGCCGATGGCCGGAAGTGAGTTGACCGGGAGGAGCGCGGCGAGGAGGAGGGCGGAGAGCAGGGGGCGCATGACGGGAGAAGGTTTAGCCACAGATGCGAAGGAGGGACACGGATAAACGGGCGGAGGGGAAAGGGGGCCGGCAGGTTGAGCCGGCCCCCGAGAGGAGAAAGAGAACGATTTAGAAGGAAGTGCGGAGGCTGAGCTCGGCGCTGATGGGGTCGGCGAGGCGGCGCATGGTGGTGCCGGCGACGGACTCATAGTCCTCGTCGAGCAGGTTGCGGCCGCGGAGGGAGACCTGCCAGCGGCTCCATGTGTAGCTGGCGGAGGCGTCGACCGTGACGTAGCCGTCGGCGACGACGGAATTGTTGTTGTTGCCGAAGCGGTCGCTCACGTAGCGCGGGCCGCCGCTGACGGAGAAACCGTTGGCGAAGCGTTTTGCTACGAAGGCATTGGCGACCCACTCGGGGACGTTGCTCGGGTGTTTGCCGGTGCGGGAGATGACGCTCGTGCCGAGGTTTTCGTTGAAGTCGGCAAACTTGGAATCGGTGTAAGCGCCGTTGAGTTCGATGCGCCAGCCGTCGCCAGGGGAGAGGGCGAGGGCGAGCTCGGCGCCCTTGGATTTCTGCGCGCCGATCTGTTGGCTGATGCGCAGGCCGGTGACGGGGTCGAGCGTGGAGGTGAGGATGTCGCGCTTCTCCAAGTCGAACACGGCGAAGGTGGCGTCGAGTTTGTTTTGGAGGAAGGAGCCCTTGAGGCCGGCCTCGTATTGCTGGCCTTTTTGCAGTGAGAAGTCGGCGCTCGTGGTGGTGAGCGAGACGAGCTGGGTCACGGGCTCGGAGGCGCGGCTCAAGGAGGCGTAGGCGTTGACCGTCTTGGAGAGAATCCAGACGCCGCCGATGCGGCCGGTGGTGGTGCGGTAGCCTTTCTTGAACGTCGAGAACGGCGTGGGGGTGGCCGTGGTGTTGTTGAAGAGGGTGTCGCGCTGGAGGGAGATGTGGTCGTAGCGCAGACCGAGAACGGCGCGGAAATTCGACGTGACGTCGAAGACATCCTGCAGGTGAAACGCGTGGGTTTCGACGCCGATGCGGGACGTCTTCTTGAACGGCGCGGCGGGACCGTAGCCGACATTGGGATTGAGAAGCGTGACGGCCGGGATGGTGAGCGTGACGTTGCCGGGGGCGCCGCCGCGGATCTGGTCGTTGCGCTCGAAGACGGCGCCGATGAGCAGACGGTTGGCGTGGCCGGCGATGGGTTGCTTGATCGTGAGATCGAGACGGTCGCCAAGGAGAACGTCGTCGCGGTAGATGAGCGTGAGGGCGCCGCGCGTGATGTTCTTGGCGACGGGGTTCCAGGTGTTGCTCTCTTCGTTGCGCCATTTGAGGAGCTGGGTGGCGACGTAGGCCTCGTTGCGCAGCTCGATGTCGGGCGTGAGGCGGAGGTCGGTGCGGAGGCGATTGAAGACGTTCTCCGTGGCGGCGTAGTTATCGAGGATGTTGTAGTTGGTGCGACGGGCGGCGGGATCGACGCGCGGGTTGATCATGCGATCGGTGGTGGAGACGAAGGTGCGGACCTCGGGCAGCGCGCCGGCGACGGTGGTGTTGATGACAGCGTCGTAAATCGTCGGGCTGCCGTAGTAGCTCTCGTTCCAGTCGTCGAGGAAGGTGCCGAACCAGGTAAGGGAAAGTTTCTCGTTGGCGCGCCAACCGACGGAGAGGGCGAGGGCGTCGTAGCGTTGGGAGTTACGGTCTTGGTAGCCGTTGGTGTAATTGTGCGCGTAGTCGGCGCGGTAGTTGAAGCCAGTGCCCTTGAGCGGGCCGCCGACGCCAAGGCCGACGCGATAGCTGCCCCAGCCGCCGTAGCTGGCGAGCAAGTCGCTGCGGAAGGAGGGCGAGGGGCTTTTGGAAATGTAGTTCACCGCGCCGCCGATCGCGCCTTCGCCGAACATGAGGCCGTCGGGGCCTTTCAGGATTTCGATGCGGTCGAGGATGAAGGAGTCGACGGTGCGGGACGACTGGGAGGCGGTATTTTGGCGGATACCGTCACGCATGATGGTGACGTTGTTGCCGCCGAAGCCGCGCGTGGAGTAGTTCGGAATCGAGCCGAAGTTGGTGCCGCCCGTCATGCCGACGGCGGACTCAACGGCTTCGACGGCGGTGCGCAGGCCGCGGAGCTGCATCATCTCCTGCGTGACGATGGAAACGCTGGCGGGCAGTTCGCGGCTGGTCAGGCCGAGACGAGAGCCGGAGGTGGCGACGGCGTCGAGTGGGAGGGAGAAGTTGTTTTCTTTGTCGGCGGTGACGTCGACCTGCTCGAGTTGGATCGGGTCGTCTTTGGCCGGGGCCTTGGCGGCGGGCTTAGTCGCTTGCGCGTGGAGCGCGCCGGCGAGAATGAGGGAGAGGGTTAGAAAAGAGAAAGATTTCACAGCGAATGGGCCTAGACAGAATTTGAAACAATATGCGGCCGCGTCGGAGTGACGCAGGGGCGCGAGGAGACGCGTCAAACGGAGACGCGATCAGCAACAAGGGACACGGCTGCGGGTCGGCGACCCGAGTCGTGCGGTTCAGGCCAAGGCTCGCGGTGGCGGCAGCGGAGGCGCGGCACGCGTAGCGGAGGGGACCGTTTGGTCGCTAGGCGACCACGGGAAAACTACAGGAAGAATCAGCAGCGCGGGCGTGGAGTCCGGCGCGAAAACGAGGTGTATTTTGCCGAAGGATTTGCCGGGGGCGGTCGGCGCTGAGGCATCGGCGGCGTCCTGTTGCTTGGCGGTGGCGACGGCGTCGCACACGCCGCAAGTCGCGCCGGCGCTGAAGGTTTTTTTCACGGCCTGCGCGAACGACATCGACTGAGAATAGGTCGCGATCATGCGGCCCCAGCCGAAGGTCTGCACCAAATCCCAGTGGCTACCGGTGGCGAGAAGCCACGCGGCGAGCGTGAGAATGAGTGAGAATTTACGGCGCATGGACGAAGCGCGAGAGAGTCCGACGGCAAAAATAAAATCAAGCGTGATCGTTCTCAGCGGACCGTGCGGAGCTGGATGGCATCCACGAGGCGGTCTTGGGAGACGATGTCGGTGACGACGATGATTTTGTCGCCAACGCTGACGTGGCCGAGGCGGCGCAGAGTGATGATGGCGTTTTCGATGGTCACGTCGGGCTCGGCGGAGAGCGGCATGAGGTAGGGCTCGACGGCGCGCAAGAGGCGGAGTTGACGCAAGAGCGGAAGGTAAGGCGTGAACGCGAGAATAGGGGCGTGGGTCGGACGCAGCGCGGCGAGACCGTGGGCCATGAAGCCGTGACGGGTAAAGGTGAGGAGTTTCGAGTGCGGGAGTTCGTTGGCGAGGACCACAGCGGAGTGCAGGATTTTCATGCGCTCGGAGGTGAAGACGGCGTTATCGCGACGGTGGGTGGGTTCCTCGCGCTCGATGCGACGGGAGATTTTGTCGAACATCTGCACGCATTCCATCGGGTATTTACCGATGGTGGTTTCGCCGGAGAGCATCACGCAGTCGGCCTGTTCGTAGACGGCATTGGCGACGTCGGTGATCTCGGCACGGGTGGGGACGGGCTGAGTGATCATCGATTCCAGCATGTGGGTGGCGATGATCACGGGCTTGCCGTGGGCGATGCAGGTTTGGACGGCGCGGCGCTGGATGACGGGAAGCTCCTCGAAGGGGCACTCGATACCGAGATCCCCCCGGGCGACCATCACAGAATCGGTGGCGCGCACGATCTCATCCAAGTTGTCGATGGCGGACTGGTCTTCAATCTTCGCGATGATGCGAACGAGGGATTTTTTCTCCGCGAGAAAATCACGCAGGAGCGTGATGTCGGCGGCGTCACGCACGAAGGATAGCGCGAGAAAATCAATGCCTTCCTCGAGGCCGACGAGGGAATCGGCGCGGTCTTTTTCGGTGAACGAAGGGAGGTTCACTTTCACACCGGGGAGGTTGATGTGGCGCTTGGATTTGAGCTCGCCGGGGATGAGGACGCGGCAGCGGATATGGGCGTGATCTTTGGTGAGGACTTCGAGGCGGATGAGGCCGTTGTCGACGAGGACCGTGTCGCCCACGGCGATGTCGTTGACGAGATCTTGATAGTTGACGTCGACGGATCGGATTTCCTCCGAGTTTTCGCGATCGGCGCCGGGCTTGACGGTGAAATCAAAAATCTCACCGGGACGAAGTTCGATGGGTGCGTCGAGGTCGCCCGTGCGAATTTCGGGACCTTTGATATCCATCATGATGGCAACTTCGCGGCCGATGCGGGCGCTCACGGCGCGGATGCGGCGGATGACGGTGCGCGTCCACTCGTGTTTGGCGTGAGCCATGTTGAGCCGGACGATGTCGGCTCCGCCGAGGATGAGTTTTTCGAGCATCTCCTCGCTCTCCGTAGCGGGACCAATGGTAAAGATGATTTTGGTGCGGCGGAGAACGTTGGGCTGCGTTTGGGTCATGACAAAAACCATCCAAAGCATTCTCCGCGCCGAATGCTAGCTCTCACATTTTAGTCTCGGTGATAAAAACGTGACAAAGTCTTCGCGCGTGGGACCGGCGCTCAGGCTAGTTCGTAAAACGGCGTGCTCTCGCCCGCGCAGACGACGGTGAACTCGCAGGTGGCCAGGGCGGCGCGCAGGGCGGCGAGGGCGTTTTCCACCGCGGGGCGGGAATTACAATCGCGCGAGAGATGCGTGAGGTAGATGCGACGCCATTGCGGACTGGCGACCGAGGCGAGTAGCTCGCGCACGGCTTCGTTGGAAAGATGTCCGTGGCGTCCGCTGATACGCTGCTTGGTGGCCCATGGGCGTTTATTGTCGGCCTTGAGGAGCTCAGGGCAGTGGTTGGCCTCGACGACGACGATGTCGCAGGCGCGGAGGTGTTCGCGAATATGCTGCGGGGCGTGGCCGAGATCGGTCAAAAAAACGAGAGAACGTCGCGGTGAAAACAGATCGTTTTCCTGGCCGGCGGTGAAACGAAAGCCGACGGGATCGTGGGCGTCGTGCGGCACGGCGAAACTCTCGATTTCCAAGTCCAGAAAACGAAAACGCGCGCCCGTCTCGAAGAGTTGCCACTCCGGTTTGTGCGCGGGATCGAGCTTGGCTTGGACGGCGCGCGCGGTGGCGGGATTAGCGAAGATGCGCAACTGCGGGAATTTTTTCAGCCCCTCGATGCCGGCGGCGTGGTCGCCGTGTTCGTGGGTGAGGAAGATGGCGTCGATCCGGGCCAGCGATTCGCCGACGGTGGCGAGGAGTTGCTCGAGTTTACGAGCCGAAAAACCGGCGTCGATGAGGATGCGCGCGCCCTCGGTGACAAGCAGGGCGGCATTGCCCGAGCTGCCGCTACCGAGAATGGAAAAACGCATGGCCATGGAGCTGCGGTTCAACGCCGCGCGCAGGACGACGGCAAGGGGTTTCGCGCGGCAACCCGAAGTTTACCAAGCGCAGAGGGCGTCGATGCCGGCGGCGGAACCGTCGCGAGCCCAGCTGTCGAGTTGCGCTTGGTCCTTGAGTTGTTGGCCGCGCGCACGCGGCACGGCGGCGAAGGCGTTGGCGCATTCGGCGAGGCCAGTCATGTCGCCCCAGAGTTTTTCAAATTGAGCGACGGGATAAACATCTTCTTGGCCGTGGCCCCAGCGTTTTTTTACGTCTTTGAGCGTCACGTAGGTCGGCACGCGCGCCGCCATCGCGCGCACGGCGGCGGCGGTGCGCTCGGCATCGGCCAGTTCGGCGCGGGTGAGTCCGAAAAGCGCGAGCAAGCGGTCGATGTCGATCCAGCACGTGTTGGTATTGTAATACGTCAGATTGAATTCGT
>CAJAFD010000223.1 GCA_903938935.1 uncultured Opitutia bacterium | reverse complement strand
GGCATGCCCGATGACTGGGAAATTAAAAACGGGCTTGATGCGAAAAACCCCGCCGATGCGACGGGTGACCTCAATGGCGATGGGTACTCAAATATTGAAAAATTTATCTACGGCCTGAATCCGCGGGGACCCAAGATTGATTGGAGTGATTTGAAAAACAACCGTGACCCGCGGATTTCAGCTTCGGCAGTTGGACAGCCATAAAAGTCAGTCTCGCGCGCGAGTTATCGCGTGCTGAGGTGGCGGGCAAAAAACTCCATCACGCGTTGTTGTTGGCGGAGTTTTACGATGGGGTCGCTGCTTCCCGCCATGTGCGTGCCGAGCATGGGCATGAATTCATAAGGTTTTCCGGCCATGAACAACGCATCGCAGAGCTGTAGCGTGTGCTGGGCGTAAACGTTATCATCGGTAAGTCCGTGAATGAGCAGCAGCGGGCGCTCCAGTTTATTCGCGTAGCTGAGGACGCTGCTGACTTGGTAAGCCTCAGGGTCGGTCTGTGGTAGGCCGAGGTAGCGCTCGGTGTAAAACGTGTCGTAGTTTTCCCAAGTAATCACGGGCGCGCCGGCGACGCCGCAGCGAAAAACATCCGGACGGCGCAGAGTCGCCATAGCGGCAAAATAACCGCCGAACGACCAACCGGTCACGCCGACGCGACTGAGGTCCATCTCGGGAAACTGTGCGCCCAAGGCGCGGAGTCCGGCGACTTGGTCGGCGAGTGCGAGGTCGATTAAGTTGCCGCGAATGGCGCGTTCCCAGTCGCGACCGCGGAACGGCGTGCCCCGGCCGTCGAGACGGGCCACGATGTAGCCTTGGTCCGCCATCCATTGATCGTTGAGATAGGCGCGGGCGGTGGCGTTGACGACCGTGCTGTGCGGACCGGCGTAGGCGTAGAGGATGACCGGATATTTTTTCTTGGCGTCGAAATCGCGTGGGCGCACGACCGCCGCGAAAAACGAAGGTTCGCCCGCGGTGCGGGTGAGCTCGACGCGGGGAAGGAGGGGAAGTTTTTCGGCGCGACTCGGCAGGACAGTGAGGAGCTGTCCGTCGGAGGCGAGAATTTCGGTCCCTGAGGTGCCGTTGAAGAGATCGTAGCTGTGAATGAAAGCGGAAGCGTCTTCTGAAAACGTGGCAGCGTGCTGCCCTTGTCCAGCGGTGAGCGCGACGCCCAGACCGCCGCTGAGCGGGAAGCGCCAGACTTGGGTTTCACGCGGGTCTTGGCTGCCGGCGAGGTAAACGGCTCCGCGCCCGGAATCGAGTTTCGCGAAACCTTTATAGATGAAATCAGGCGGGGTGACGGTGCGAATGAAGTTGCCGTCGGCGGCGCGGAGTTCGATCTGCCACGTGCCGCTGCGCTCGGAGGACCAGAGGAATTCTTTGGCGCCCGGAAGCCAGCGCGGAAAGCCGCCGCGTTCGTCGAGATTGACCCAGGCTGGGTCGGTCTCACGGAGGAGTTCCGTGGTGCTGCCGGTGCCAAGATCGGCGCGGAGGAGGAGCGCGGTTTGTTGAGCGCGATCCATGACGGTGAAGGCGAGGGGTGCGTCGGTCTCGCGCCAGACCACGCGCGTGAGGTAGGGAAATTGGGCGGCATCCCACTGCAGCCAGCGGGTGGCGCCGCCGCTGCGGGCGATGACGCCGAGGCGCACGGTGGCATTGGTCGTGCCGGCGGCGGGGTAAGCGAATCGGGTGGGAGTGGCTTCGGGATGGAGCGGATCGGCGATGTGGCGGACCTCGACGGCGGACTCATCCGTTTGTTGATAGGCGATGAAACGAGAATCGGGTGACCACCAGTAACCTTCGCTGCGGGCCATCTCTTCTTGAGCGACAAATTCGGCGGTGCCGTGGGTGAGCGTGGCGGTTGCGCCGCTGGTTAAAGCGCGCGCGGCGAGGGGTGCGACATTGAGTTCGATGACGTGGAGTTCGCCGGCGGAGACGGCAGCGATGGCGGTCGCATCGGGCGAAAAGCGCGGATCGATCCAGTTTTTCCCGGGAAGCGCGGTGACCTTGAGATCGGCGCGGTTTACGACGTAGAGTTGACCCGAAAGGGTGACCAAGAGGCGCGAGCCGTCGGGGGAGAGATCAAATTTGGTGAAGCCGCGGGTGCTGATACGGGCGCGTTCGCGGCGTGCTTTTTCCTCGGCGGTCAGCGTTTCCGGGCTGGAGCCGAGCAGTTGGGCGGGGGTGAGTAGTTCGCGTTCGGGACCGGCTGGTAAGGGGAATTCGTAGAGTCGAAGAACGGGATCACGGGGGCCGCCGCGAAGGTAGATGACGGATCGGCCGTCGGGGGTGAGTTTGGCGGCGACGGGTCGGCCGAGGGTGTAGTTGCGGGTCTCGGCTAGATCGCGAAAGTAGGCGAGCGGATCGGTGGGCGTGGATGCGAGAGCGACTTGACCGAGCGATTGTAGAGCGAAGAGAAATAGAAACAGTGTGCGCATTTTAAAAAAAGAACGTGGTTAATCGCGTTGGTGTGAGTCGAGCAGCAAGGTTACAGGACCGTCATTTATGAGCGACACGTGCATATCGGCGCCAAAGCGACCGGAGGCGACGGGGCGGCCCAGGGCGGAGGCGGAGGCGCGTAAAAACGTCTCGTAAAGCGGGAGCGCAACCTCGGGGCGCGCGGCGCCATCCCACGAGGGGCGGGTGCCTTTGCGCGTGCGCGCGTAGAGTGTGAATTGGCTGATGATGAGGAGTTCGCCGGCGATGTCGCGGACGGAGAGGCTCATCGTGCCCGTGGCATCATCAAAGATGCGGAGCGTGGTGATTTTCGCGGCGAGCCAGTCGGCATCGGCTGCCGTGTCGTGCGGCGCGATGCCGAGAAAAACGAGGAGGCCGCGATCGATGGCGCCAACGCGTTCGCCGGCGATGTCGACGTGAGCCGTGGAGACGCGTTGCAGAAGGGCGCGCATGGAAACAATACGAAAAAGTAAGTTTATGAGCAGAAAAAAACCGCGGGCCAAGGCTCGCGGTTTCAAGGGATGAGTCCGTGTTCAGAGCATCGGCAGATGCGGCTCGATCTCGGCTTCGTAGTTGATGCCGGGCAGGCCAAAGCCAAAGAGCTTCATGAATTCGCTCCGGTAGCCCGCGATGTCGGTGAGCGTGGCAAGATTTTCGGTCGTGGTCTGCGGCCAGATTTCTTTGACCGCGGCTTGGATCTCGGGGCGCATTTCCCAGTCGTCGATCCGGATCCGGCCCGCTTCGTCGAAGGTGGGGCCGTTGCTTGAGTAGAGCTGGGTGGCGAAGAGTCGGGCGATTTGTTCGATGCAGCCCTCGTGCGTACCGTGGGCTTTCATGATCTTGTAGAGAATCGAAATGTAGAGCGGGACGACGGGAATGGCGGAGCTGGCTTGGGTGACGAGCGCCTTGTTGACTGAGATGCAGGCGCGGCCGCCGCTGAGTTTGAGGAGCGCGTCGATGCTGCGGGCGGCGCGTTCGAGGTCGTTTTTGGCGAGGCCGATGGTGCCGTTTTTGTAAATGGCCCAGGTGACTTCCGGCCCGATGTAAGAGTAGGCGACGGACTGCGCGCCAGGAGCGAGAAGTTTGGCCTCGGACAGGGCTTGCATCCACATTTCCCAATCTTCGCCGCCCATGACGGCGGTCGTGTCGGCGATCTCGGCTTCGTTGGCCGGCTCGATGGTGACCGTGCTGACGATGCCTTTATCGGTATCGACGGTTTTATTCGTGTAAGATTGGCCGACGGGCTTGAGGACTGATTTGTGGACGACGCCGGTCGTGGGATGGGTGCGGCGGGGAGACGCGAGCGAATAGATGACGAGATCAACTTGGCCCAGATCGGCGCGGATAAGGTCGAGGGCTTGGCGCTTGATGTCGGCGGAAAACGCGTCGCCGTTGATGTTTTTCGCGTAGTGGCCCGCGGCGTGCGCGGCTTTGGTGAAGGCGATGGTGTTGTACCAACCGGGAGTCGCCGGGCGACCTTCTTCAGAGGGACGTTCGAAGAAAACGCCGAGGGTCGCGGCACCGGAACCGAAGGCGGCGGTGACGCGTGAGGCGAGGCCGTAGCCCGTGGAGGAACCGATCACGAGTACCTTCTTCGGGCCTTTCGCGAGTGCGGGTTGGGCTTTGACGTGGGCGATCCACTCTTGGACATGGGCTGCGCAACCGGCCGGGTGCGCGGTGACGCACACGAAGCCACGGACTTTGGGTTTGATAACCATAAGAGTTGAAGCGTTTGCGGCAGGCGCGGTCGGGGCAAGTTTCAATTGCCGTCATCGAGTCGTGATGGGGTCTTCGTAAACGCCCATGTTGGACTGAGCGATGGATCAGGGGCCGATGAGCACCATCGGGCCCTCGGCCTTGGGCACGCCGCCCTTGCGCTCGAGGCTTACCGCAAATTTCGCCACGGTTTGAACGGGGCGATTGGGATGGAAAACCAATCGGCCCTCGCCAGTCGTGGGGTCGACTTTGAAAACACCGCCGTCCACGGGGATGGAATACTGCGGGTCGATGACCCAGAGTTGATAATCTTTATCCGCCGCCAGTGCGGGGAGTTTTTGGACGGTGAGCACGCCTTCTTGGCTCGCGGGATTCCAGATGGCGACCGCCACGGCTTGGGGACTGTTGCCGAGGAGCGAGGCGAGGGTAGCGATTTTGTAATCGGCGAGCGTGCCTTGAGCGAAGAGTTGTTGTTTTGTCTCAGCGAGTCGGGATTCCAGCGTCGTGATGAGAGCGGCTGTATCGCCCGCGCGCTTCGCGGCATCGGCGAGCTCGCGTTGCGCGATGAGGCGCTCGGCGGCGAGTTGGTTTTTCGTGCTGCGGAGAGAAAGATCGGCGAGGTTTTGTTGGTCGCGGAAGGCGGAGTTCAGGGCGCTCTGGTTAAAGTACGCCTGCGCGAAATAAGCCGCGAGGCAGGCAAAACACGCGGCCGTGGCGAAACCAATCCACGTCGGAAACGGCAGAATTGTAGAACGGGAGGCTGTGACTATGGGAGCGCGCGCGGCGCTCGCATCGCCAGCGATCGTCTTGAGCAGGCGGATTTTTAGGTCTGCGGGAGGTTCGGCTGCGGGGGCGGTATGCGCGAGTTCGGCCGCCGTGGATCGGAGGGAGGCGGCGATAGCCGCTAACTCGGGGTGTTCGGCGAGGGCGGCGGTAAATTCGGCCTGCTCGGCGGGAGTGAGCAAGTCGAGGGCGGCGAGCGCGGCGAGATCTTCGTGGCGTTCGGCGTTCATAGACGATTCGCGAGTTGATCGCGTAATTTTAGTAGGCCGCGACGGATGCGGGCTTTGATCGTGCCTAGGGGCGTTTCGAGACGAGCGGCGATTTCTTCCTGCGTGAGGCCGCTGAAAAAGGCGAGGGTGAGCGCGCGTTGTTGATCGGCGGGTAAAGCGGCGACGGCGGCGCGAAGGGTGGTGGCTTGATCCGAGCTCGAGGCCGCAGAGTCGGCCCCGGGACCGGAGGAGTTTTCGTCAAGGCCGAGATCGGAGAGGGTGGACGTTTCGAGCAACTCGTGGCGGCGACGGCGGGAGCGCAGGCGATCAATGGCGCGATTACGCGTGAGGGTGAGCACCCAGGAAAACGCGGTCCCGCGAGCGGTTTCAAAGCTCGAGGCTTTTTCCCAGACCGCGACGAAGGCATCGTGGACTATATCTTGGGCTTCGCCGGGGTCGTTGAGGATGCGCAGGGCGGTAGCGTAAAGCGGCCGAGAGAAACGATCGTAGAGTTCCCCCAAAGCCGCGCTGTCGCCTGCGGCCACCAAGCCGAGCAAACGCGCGTCGGCTGCGTGGCGCGCATCGGACAAATCGGCGGTTGGCTCCGTTTTCATGCGGCGGATGGTCCGAGCGGGTTTAAATTCTTGGACACGGTTGGTCCACGAAATATAACCCGAGAGATGCGTCGACAGCAGAAGCGGCATAATGCTGTGAGTTAATACGCATGAGATGAGCGAAGAGATGCCGCGAATTGCTAGGGTGCGAGTCGAAAGTTGGGCGGCGAGCGGACCTCAGAGGATCGCCAGACCCAAAAGCCCCAATGCGAACAGCAGCGCGATGACGGCGAGGGCTAGACGTTCACGTTGGGTCGTGGCCAAAGGCATCGGGAGTAACCGCGCGTTGATCGAAGTTTTTGCGGGCTAGACTTTGACCGCAAAGAGTTCGGGGTGCATGTGACCCTCGGCGACTTTGTTAACGGTGCCAGTCATCATGATGGAAAACGCGTCACCGATTTCGATGCCGATTTTTCCGCCGGGCATGTGCACGGTGAGGCTGCGATCGACGAGTCCGAGGCGATGGGCCACGGCCGCGCTGGCGCTGCTGCTACTGCCGGAGGCGAGGGTGTAACCCGCGCCACGTTCCCAGATTTCGATCTGAATATTGGCGCGGTCTAGGACTTTGAGAAATTGGACGTTGGTCTTGCGCGGGAAATGGGCGTGGGTCTCGAGGTGCGGGCCGTATTTGTGGGCCATGTCGGCGGAGATTTCCGTGAGCGGGAGCACGCAATGCGGATTTCCGATCGTGGCGGCGCAGTACGTGAATTCGCGGTCGAGGATCTTGATTTTCTCGTTGAGCACCTCACGGGGCGCGCCGACGACCGGGATTTTTTCGGACGAAAAACTCACGTGACCCATCGCGATGGAAATCAACTGCGCGTTATCCTTGAGCGCCACGGCGACTTGGCCGCCGGGAACTTCGACGGTGAAGTTTGGTTGTTTGGCGAGGCCTTGGTCGTAAAGAAAGCGCGAGAAAATGCGCAGGCCGTTGCCGGATTTTTCGGCCTCAGAGCCATCGGGGTTAAATATGCGCAGGCCGAATTGACTCGTTTGCGAGGGCAACGGACCCCAAAGAATTCCGTCGGAGCCGACGCCGAAGTTGCGATGACAAACGACGCGGATCTGCTCGATCGTAGGTGCTGGCCGCCACGAAGGAAAATCGCGGGGATCGAGCACAATGTAGTCGTTGCCGAGGGCGTGGTATTTATGAAAGCGCATGGTAGGAATCGTCGAGCTAGGAGAAAAATGGCTCGCTAAACACGCGCAAAGTTTCGCCGCACGAAACTTCTTTTGGGCGAGCCGAGCACGTTGCGGCGGGCGCAGATGCGATGCTGAGGTGCAATGCCTCCGCGCGGGACTCAGTTTTTGGTCGTGGTGCAGCCGAAGAGTTCGCGGCGTTTGATTGCGGCGACCACGGCTTCGGGCACCATTTTTTCCCACGTGGCGTCGCCTTCCTTGATGCGGCGCAAGACATCACGTGAGAAAATATGCAGAATTGTGGGGTCGAATCCGACGATGCAATCGATGTAGTGCGCTTCGAGTAAGTGGGCGTAGAGGTTGCGCAGGTGATCGGCGATCTGGACGTTTTTGGCGTTGATGAGCACGCCTGAGGCAAAGGCGTGACTCGGCGTGCGGGCTGAGTGGGTTGGCACGGGTTGCCCGGCGGCGGTGTAAACATCGAAACCATCCTGCCGCATCGGATAAATATAGAGCTTAACCGAATTGCGAAAGAGGCGGCCAAAGGATTCCAAAATGCCGCCTTCAAGATTCTCGTAATACTTTTCGTTGAAAATTTCGATGAGGTTGTTGATGCCCATCGTCACACCGATCATCTCTTTAGTGTAGCGCCGGAAGTAAGACGTGAGGCGGTAGTATTCAGAGTAATTTGAGATCAGGACGTTGAAGCCGATGTCACCCAGGAGATCGACGCGCGCGAGGAAGTCTTTGGGGTCGAGTTCTCCGGCGGCGAGCAGGTTGTGCATGGTGATTTCCATGAGCACCACGACTTGTTTGCCCTTCACCGATGGTTCTTGAACGAATTGGGCGGTCGCGCAGTTGAGCATGTCGACGTTGACGTGCGTGACGGGGCGGAATGATCCGCGTTCGACGAGGATGGGTTTGTGGTGAAGAACTTCAGAGGGTTGGAGCACGTCACCGCCAGGACCGAACATGACGGCGTTGGTCAGGCCGAATTCTACGAGCATCAGCGACATGAGGCGGTTATCCACGTTATGAAACGCGGGCCCGTTCAATTTCAACATATCGACTTCGATACGGTCGGCGGAGAGGTTATCGAGGAGTGATTCGACGAGTTTGCGTGGGTCGGTGTGATAATAAAACGCGCCGTAGATCAGGTTGACGCCGATGATGCCGAGCGCCTGTTGCTGGAGGATATTTTCTTTGTCCCACATGCGCACGTGCAGGACAACTTCGCTCGGTGGGCCGCCGGGCTCGGTCTGGAAACGGATGCCCATCCAGCCGTGAGCCTCGTTGGTGCCTTTGAAATTACGCGCGGAAACGGTGTCGGCGAAGGCGAAGAATGTGGTGCGTTCGCCGCGTTGCGTAGCGAGGCGCTCGTTGAGCAGTTGATACTCGTGATCGAGCATGAGGCCGAGACGTTCGCGTGAGACGTAGCGCGGGGCTTTGCCGTAGATGGCATCGCTAAACGTCATGTCGTAGGCGGAGATCGTTTTGGCGATGGTGCCGGATGCGCCGCCGGCTTGGAAGAATACGCGCGCGACTTCTTGGCCGGCGCCGATTTCTGCGAAGGTGCCGTATTTCGGCTCGTCCAGGTTGATCGTGAGAGCTTTGCGGTTGGTCGTGAGTAATTCTTTTTGCTCGCTCATGCCACAGTTCTGTCGCGAGCCGCAGCAGGATGCAACCTCGCTGTACCTTCCATTGTAACAGGTGAGTTACGAATCTCCGACCCAGGGGATGGGTTTTGAGATGTTTAGGTTGGCGCAGGCGACGTTTCTACTGGCTGCGTTGCGCGCGGCTGTTAGGTTCGTCACCGCATGAAAAATTTCTTCACCTCGATGTTCGGTGCGCTGGTGGCGCTCGTGGTCTTTACCGGAGGCGCGATCCTCTTGTTTATTGGCTTGCTCGGTGCGATCGTCTCCATGAGCGGCGATAAAAAAGCCCCGACGATGGATCGTGGCTCTTATCTCGTTTTTGAT
>CAJAFD010000222.1 GCA_903938935.1 uncultured Opitutia bacterium | reverse complement strand
ATTCGACTTCTTGCATCACAATATTCTCCTCCGTGTAAAATCGATGCGCCCTCGTTGGCAACGCGCCGATCAACAACCACCCCGCCCCGCCTAACAGCGCGCCCGTCCACACCCAGCGCGCGCGCTCGCGAACTTGGTTCACAGCCACTGCCGCCAACACGGCCAACAAAAAACACCCCGGCAGTGCAAACCGCGACGCGATCACATCGTCCAGCCGGCTCCAGTAATAAAACATGAGCAAGGTCAGGTTGGCCACGATGCCCGCCGCCATCGTGAGCAGCGCGATGACCGTGGCGGACAACGGCGGTCTTTCTGGCGATCGCGCCCAACGCCAGGCCCGCACCAGCACCCAAATAACCCCCAAGCCTCCAAGCGCAGAAAGATACCAAGAGTTGGCCAGCTTGCCCGAAAAGCTTAAGAAAAACGTCCAGGCTCCCTCAAGATTACTCACGAGGTAATCCCCACTAAACCGACTCGTCTGACCCGGTTGGAGTTGCCAATGCATGGGTGTCGCGGCGAGCACCCGATTGTGCCACGCATACGGCACCAGCAACAGAGGCGCGCAACACACTGGCCAAGGCAACAACACGCGCCCTGCTCGCACCCAGCCCAGCAAAATTATCCCCAGCACAGGCCCGACAAAAATCACCGATTCATAACGGCTCTGCGACAGCAACACGGCACCTAACACCAGCGCAGCGAGTCGATCGTCGTCGGGCGCGCGCACATAGAGCACCCCGAGCGCCGCCACCACCGCAATCATCGTGAGGTTATGCAACTCCATGCCAGCCCCGGTCGCGTTTTGACCGAGCAAGGGCAAACTCGCCATCAACCCCACCGCCAACAGCGCCGGCCCGCGCGCCGTCAGCGTGCGCGTCAGCCAATACACGAGCGCCAAAAAAATCGGCGTGAGCGCGGCGTTGACGATAAATATATTGGCCAGCCGGTATCCCGCCAGGTCGTGGACCAGCGACACCAGAAATGAGAAAAAATACGGGCGTTTATCGACGAATGAATACAGCGAGGTCCAAGATCCGGCGATTTCGTAGGCGCGCACCACCGTGCTGTATTCCTTGTGCGCGTGCATCTGGAAGGCCGTACCTTGAAGCACGAATTCGTCGAAGAGCACCTTGTGTTTGAACGCATCCGAACCGAGCACGAACAGGGTCGCTACCAACAAGCCCAATCCTACCCAGCGCGATTTACGCCAACCAGCCGTCCACGTCGTGGCGCGCGCCCGTACCATCCGGCCAGCGTAATAACAAAAACCCACGAACACCGCCGCCACGTAGTAATAACCGCCATGGCGAATCATCAGCTCCATCGTAGGGGGAGCGAATGCCACGAAGCCCAGCCCGATCGCTAACGCTCCCGCCGCGACCGCTACCAATAGACGCATCCGATCCGGGGTCGTGCGCAAGAGTCGGAACAGAGAAATCATCACAACAAAAAAAGGCGCGCGCGACAAACCGCGTTCAGGGTAATTGCTTGAAGAAATTTTCCAAGTAAGCGCGCCGCTGGCGATCCATCTCGGCGGGATCTTTGGCGACGGGGTGGTCGATCGGGTCAGGGCCGCTCACAGCAACGGGCCCATTCGTAACCGATTTCACGCGACTGATGCGCGTGAGCGTGAGCGTTTGCAGGCGTTCTTCGCGCACGGGCTCGAGCGTGAATTCCGGGCCAAGGTCGTCGTCTTTGCGAAGGGTTTTTTTACCGGTGTCGGCGTCGATATTGAAACGTTGAAACACGAAAATATCGGCAAACGTGCGATTGCGCAGATGAAAGATGATCGCGTCGCGGCGCTGGCGGGCTTGCACCGCGGGCGTAGCGGAAACTTGGTGTGCGATCCACAAGATCGAGTCGTTATCGATCATGAGATAATCGCGCCGAGGCTGTTCGGCCATGAAGGCGCGACGCCAGGCAGTTTCGCGGCCGGGGAGATATTCCTGACTATAAGCGTGCGCCGCCATCGAAGGCACGCCGAGGCAAATCAACGCGATGACCGCAACGGCTAACAACGCCCGCGTGACGACTGCGTTCGCGAGTTGCGGCAACACGGCCAAAATCGCCAGCACCATCCCTAGATGCGTCGGCAAACTCAGGCGGCGGATCACAGGATCATCGAACTTGCCCCAAAAATAACACATCAGGAGCACGAATTGCGCGGCGAAGCCGACCGCGAAAAACGTTGTCGCCACCGTCACGGGCTGCTCGCGCGGCAACGTCTTCGCCCACTTGAGCAGCGTGAGCACGAAGAACGGCACCGCGATAAAACCCAGCGCGGACAACACTAGCGAATTGGGCTGATCCGTCGCTTTGCCGAAGAAAAACCCCACCGCATGCGTAAGGTTATCCGCGATGAAGGCCGGCGAAAACGGCTGCGTCGCTCCCGGCTGACCAAATAGCTCCCACGACGAGGCGCGCAGATCGAAAATCCGGTGCTGGAGCGGATAATGAATCATAAGCAACGGCGCCACCAGCACCGGCCAGGGCAAAATCAGCCGACGCTCCTGCCACCAAACCCACAGCACCATCCCGGCTACGGGCAGCAAATAAATCACCGATTCATAACGCACCTGCGCCAACAGAATCGCCGAGAAACAAAAAGCCGTCAGCGCGACCTCATCACGCCGCTCGATCCAGCGCGCGCCCAACAGCAACGTCGCTAAAATCATGACCAAGTTGAGTAACTCAAAGCCGCCGCCCGTGGCGTTGTGCGCCAACAACGGCAAACCGGCAAATAGCGCCACCCCGAGCCAACCTGCGACGCGCCCCGCGAGCAGGCGACCGACGTGGTTGACCAGCGCGAGAAAACCGAAGGCGAGCGCACCATTTAACACAAAAGCATTGGCTGGCCGGTAGCCGGTCAGATCGTGCAACAAGGAAACCAAAAACGGAAAAAACAACGGCCGCTTGTCCATCATACCATCGAGCAGCACGAAGGCGCCTTGGATGTCGTGGCCCCGCATCGGAACGACCGCCGTTTTATCAAAATGCATGCTCATCGAAGCGCCGAGGAGCATGATTTCATCCATCACGATTTTGAAACCAAAGGTCTCATGCACCAGTAGCACCGCGCCGCCGAGACCGATCACGACCCAGCTGACCCCATCCATCTCACGCCAACGCCAAGCGAGGATTTCCGCCCGAAAACTTCGCCAGAGCGCGTGGCCGAAAATCACAAAAGCTCCCAGCACAAACCAAAATCCCGTGCGCGAGACAAACATCACCGCCGGCACATCAGGGATGAGCCAGAAACCCAATAACCCACTAATCGCCACGCTCAAAACCATGAGCCCCAAACGTCCCTGGCGCAGAGAGAGAAATAACGCACTCAGTTCCATAAAATTAAAATCCGTTCGACGGCGGTCGTGCTTCGCATGAACCCATCCGTGACATTTAGACAATGATTAGCAATAAAAAAGCCGCCCCGAAATATGGGCGGCTTTGTTCTTAAAGGCGGGCTCCGAAATCAGGGAGCGTAAGTGACGGTACGAACCCCGGCGATACCCGAGATCGTGATCGCGACACCCTGGGTGAAATTAGCCGGATAGGTTTCGCCAGCGACGGTGTTCAAGGCCTTCACGTAAGCGGCGGGGCCCACGAGATTGGACTGAGCGACGGTCGAAACGCCGAACTCGAGGTAGTACTGATCGGCGCCAGCCGCGAGTTGGCGGGCGTTGTTCAGCACGGTCTTGTCCTGCGAGGACTGACGTACTTTTTGGAAAGCCGGAATCGCCATGGCAGCCAAGAGGCCGATGATGACAACGACGATCATGATTTCAACAAGGGTAAAACCCTTGGAGGTGCGGGAGGTGAGTTTCATTTTTTTGGACGTTATGGATTTATTAATAATAACGTCCCATGAATAAGCCTCCTGTGTCATAAAGTCCAGACCGAACCCGCCGTTTTAAGAGCGAGTCCGACGGGAGCCGACGCGGCGCCTGAGCTTATTTTTTACGACGCGCTGAAACCGACTTTTTGGCGGGGGTCGATTTTTTGGCGACGACCGCTTTTTTCTTAGCCGGGCGCTTAATGCCGGATTGCTTGACGCTTTTTTTAGCCGTCGCCGCCTTGGGCTTCGCTCTGAGCGAGGTCTTGGGCTTGGACGCGGGTTTAGCTTTAGCTTTGGGCTTCGGATTGGCTTTCGCCTTAGGCTTGGCTTTGGCTTTGGCTTTAACCTTGGGCTTAGGCTTGGCTTTAACCTTGGGCTTAGGCTTGGCCGCAGCCTTAGGCTTGGGTTTCGATTTAGCCTTAACCGCAGCCTTGATGATAACAGGAACAGGGGCGGGCGCTGGGGCCATTGCAGGCTCGGGCGCGACGGCGGTTTTAGCTACGCCGCAGAGTTCGGGCACGGAGACTTCCACCGCGTCTTTCCAGAGGTTTTCCAAGGCGTAGTGTTCGCGTTGATCCGCGGTGAAGAGGTGAATCATCACGTCGAAGGCATCGATCACCATCCAGCCCGTGTCTTGGGGGATTTCCATGCCGACGATCCGGGCTTTGGCGGCATCGAGGGCTTTTTCCACCTCAATGCGCAAGGCGCGCAGGTGCGGGGCGGAGTTGCCGGTCGCCAGCACTAGAAAGTCGGTGATGGAGGATTGCTCACTCACATCCATGACGCGCAGATCTTCGGCCTTTTTTTCATCCAAGGCCAGGCAGCACAGTTTCACCAACGCCAACGAATCCGCTTTGTTCAATTTCATCCCTTGTCGCGATACAGAGCGTTTTCGCGGATGTAAACAATCGCCTTATGCGGCACGAAATAGTCCAGCGACCGTTGGCGCCGCGTGCGCTCGCGCAATTCCGTCGAATTGATCGCCAGCAAATGCCCGTCACAGCGCCGCAAGCGCAGGCCCGGGATATCTTCGCGCGGTTTCACCGGATAGCCCGGCCGCTCGAGAAAAATAAATTCTACCAGCTTCGCGAGTTCCTCGATGTCTTTCCAAAGATGCAATTTCGGCAACTGGTCGCCGCCGATGACCCAAAAGAGTTCATCATTGGGATAAAGCGCCCGAAAGTGCCGCGCCGAATCGATGGTGTAACTGATCCCGCCCTTGCGCAGCTCGTAGTCGGAGATCTCGAAACGCCGGTCCCACTCGGTCGCGGCGCGCAACATCGCGAGGCGGTCCTCGGCGGAGGATTGCACGTCGTTGGGCTTGAGCGGGGCCTGCGCGGCCGGCACCAGAATTAACCGGTCCAGCCCGCATTGCTCATAGGCGTCTTGAGCCGCCATGAGATGACCGAAATGCACGGGGTCGAAGCTCCCGCCGAGAAATCCTATTTTCACGCGCCGCGAACGTGGGTTTGCACCCGAGCCCCCGCAAGGCTCAATTCCTAGCCACTCCTATTGCGGTGCGCTCCCTGCTCTTCTTCAAACTCATGTTCCGCCTCAACGCCACGATCCGACTCGCCCTCGTTTGCACCACCGCGGCTATCACCGGTTGTTCGCGCCGCGAAACCCTCGTCCAAGCCGGCGACCGCCAAGGCATCCTCCACGTGGGCAATGGCGCCGAGGTCCAATACCTCGATCCCCACCTCGCCGGCGGCTCGATCGATCACAATGTCCTGAGTGCGCTTTACGAGGGACTCGTCACGCTCGACGAGGAAACCCTCCTGCCCCGCCCCGGCATGGCTACTCATTGGGAAACATCCCCCGACGGCCGCACCTACACGTTTCACCTACGCCCCGCCGCCCGTTGGTCCAACGGCGACCCGCTCACCACGCGTGATTTTCTCTACAGTTTCCGCCGCGCGCTCACGCCCAACCTCGCCTCGGAATACAAAGACGTTTTTTACCCCGTCAAAAACGCCGAGGCCTACGCCAAGGGCCAACTCACCGATTTCACCCAAGTCGGCTTCCGCGCCCTCGACGCCACCACGCTCGAGATCACGCTCACGCAACCTACCGCCTACTTTCTCACGCTGCTGCGCACCAACGCCTGGTTCCCCGTCCACGCCGCTTCCGTGGAAAAATCCGGCGCCTTCGATGACCGCAGCGCCCGCTGGACGCGCACCGCTCCTTTCGTCAGCAACGGCCCGTTCCGCCTCCGCGAATGGCGCGAGAGCCAGCACCTCGCCGTAGAAAAAAATCCCCATTACTGGGACGCCGCGCAGGTTCGCCTCAACGAGATCCGCTTCTACCCCAGCGAATCCCTCCAAAGCCAAGAACTCGCCTTCCGCGCCGGCCAACTCCACACGACCTGGGACGTGCCCCTCAGCAAAATCGACGCCTATAAAACCGACGCCCCCGCGCTCCTCCGCGTCGAACCCATCTTCGACAGCTACTTTCTGCGCTTCAACGTCACCGCCCCCACCTTCCGCGACCCCCGCGTCCGACGCGCCTTCGCCCTCGCGATCGACCGCGAAGCCGTCGTCAAAAACATCCTCCGCGGTGGCCAACTCCCCGCCACGTCCCTCACCCCGCCCCACATCGCCGGCTACCTCCCGCCGCCCGGCCTCGCCACCGACCCCGCGCTCGCCCGCCAACTCCTCGCCGAAGCCGGCTACCCCGGCGGCGTCGGTTTCCCCAAAGTCGAGTTCCTCACCATCCCCCAAGAGACCAACCAACGCATCGCCGAAGCCCTCCAAGAACGCTGGCGCCGTGAACTCGGCGTCGAGGTCGTGATCATCCAAAAAGAATTCAAAATGTTCCTCGCCGCCATCAACGACCAATCCCGCGACTACACCTTCGCCCGCGGCAAATGGACCGCCGAATATCCCGACCCGCTCTCCTACCTCGCCATTTTTACCACGGGCAACGGCGTCAACGGCACCGGCTGGACCGACCCCGCCTACGACGCACTGATCCACGCCGCCAACGCCGAGCTCGATCCCGCCCGCCGCCACACCGCGCTCCAAAAAGCCGAAACCTACCTGCTCGACCACACGCCCATCGCGCCCGTTTATTGGGGCACTCGCACCACCCTCGTGCAAACTTCCGTCCGCGGCTGGAAAAAATCTCCGCTCGCTTTCCATAATTACAAAGACGTCTGGCTCGAAAAATAATTCACCGCTCATGCCCGCCCGCAAAATCATCATCGACCAAGACACGCTCGGTCCCGCCACCTCCAACCTCCAGTCCGTCGCGATGCTCCTCAACGCGCCCGAGGTCGAGGTGCTCGGTATCTGCGTGCCCACCGGCGACCACTGGCGCGACGCACAAGTTCGCCATGCGCTGCGTCTCTTGGAAATCATGGGCCGCACCGAAATCCCCGTCCTCCCCGGCGCCCTCACGCCCCTCGTCCGCACACTGACCGATCACACGCTTTGGGAAAAACAACACGGCCGTCTCTACTACAACGGCGCTTGGGACTTCGCCCGCCCCGGCCGCAACGTCGATCCTCACGCCACGCCCGACCT
>CAJAFD010000221.1 GCA_903938935.1 uncultured Opitutia bacterium | reverse complement strand
GCCGCGTTGCAGAAATCCGTCAGCGACGTCGTGCGCCTCGGTTATTACGCCGATGAGACTTCGGCCCACGCCGGCACCCACCTCGCCGCCGCGCACTATTTGGAATCGTGGGGCGATGCTCGCACCACCGACGGCACGATCGTGCCGATCCAGCCGATGATTCAGCCGCTCTTCGGCGGCGTGTCCGAAATCGACGTCCTCGCTCGTATTTTGGGCGAAGCCAAGACCGACGGTTATTCGCACGTGTTCGCGACCGTCACAGCCATTGCTGGCGGCGACGCCGATAAAGTGTTCCGTCGTTTCCTGCACGATGGTTTGCTCGCCAACTCGGCTTACGCCGTGGCTTCGGTTAATTTCAATGGCTCCGGCATCGCCAAGCTCGTCAATGGCGCGGCCGCTCCCGTCGCTTTGTCGAAGGCCAATCTCGAAGTCCGTTTTGTCACGGACCACAAGATGGACGACGGCCGCTTCGCCAACAACGGTTGGCTGCAAGAGTGCCCGGACCCAATCACGAAAATCTCCTGGGACAACGCCATCCTCGTCAGCCCTAAGCTCGGCAAGGAACTCGGCATCGACCCGAAGGGCTCGATGATCCAAGTCGCCCGTAAGGAAGAAGCTGATTTTGATCAAGGTGCGGAAAACGCCCACGTGTTTACGCTGACCGTCGGCGGTCGCACGGTGCGCGGTCCGGTGCATATCCAGCCCGGTCTTTCGAATTACACGGTGGTCGTCGCGCTCGGTTACGGACGCACGCAATCTGGCCACGTCGGCACCGGCGCAGGTTTTAGCGCTTATGCGCTTCGCACCTCGGCGACTCCGGCTTTTGTCACGGGTGCCACGCTCACCAGCACCGGCGAGCGCATGAAGTTGGCCAACACGCAGGAACATTGGTCGATGGAAGGCCGCGACCTCGTGCGTGAAGCCAATCTCGCCGAATACCAGGAGAATCCCGGTTTCGTGAATTCCTTTGGTTTGGAATCGCACAGCCCGTCAAACCTCGGCGAAGAAGGTACGAAGATGACGCCCGCCCAGCGCGCGAGCCAGTTACCCCGCGGCGGCTCGCTCTACAAGACGCCCGAGTTCGACGGCCAGCACCAATGGGGCATGTCGATCGACCTCAACACCTGCATCGGTTGCAACGCCTGTGTCGTCGCGTGTCAGGCCGAGAACAACATTCCGATCGTCGGCAAAGATCAGGTCATGCGCGGTCGCGAGATGCACTGGATCCGCTTGGACCGTTACTACTCCAACGGCGCGATCGACGCCGCCGCCTTCGGTGGCGAAGGCAACAAAGAGTTGCCCGAAGATCCGCAGATCTCGCTGCAACCTATCGCGTGCGCCCAGTGCGAACTGGCCCCGTGCGAAATTGTTTGTCCCGTCAATGCGACGGTTCACGACGAAGAAGGCCTCAACACGATGGCCTACAACCGCTGTATCGGCACGCGCTACTGCGCGAATAACTGCCCGTACAAGGTGCGTCGCTTTAACTTCTTCGATTACAATCAGCGCCAACTCGATAGCCTCTACATGGGTCAGCTCGGCCCCAAGGGCATGCCTGAACTCGTCAAGATGGTGAAGAATCCCGAAGTCACCGTGCGTATGCGCGGCGTGATGGAAAAGTGCACCTATTGCGTGCAACGTATCCAGAACGGCAAGATTCAGCACAAGGTGAAGACCGCGCAGGCCGGCAATCCGTCCGACGTCGTCGTACCCGATGGCACCATCAAGACGGCTTGCCAACAGGTTTGCCCCGTCGAATCGATCGTCTTCGGCAACATTCTCGACCCGAAGAGCGAAGTTTCGTTGGCCAAGGCCCGCGCGCAAGACTACGCGCTGCTCGGCTACCTCAACATTCGTCCGCGCACGACTTACCTCGGTAAGCTGCGTAATCCCAATCCCAAGATGCCCGACTACGCTGCGCTCCCGCAAAGCCGCGTCGAGTATAACAAGAAAAACCACCCGGCCGGCCATGATGATCATGGCGGGGCAGGGGAGCACGCGCCCGCTCACGGCACGGAAGAGAAATCCATGAAGAAGTCTCCTGGCCACACCGGCCTCGCAGTCGCTAACCGCGTTGGAGGGCTCAGCTAATGGCTCACGCCGCCGAAAATTCCGAAGTCACTCCGGCCATCCTCCATGAGGTGAAGCCGGCCTCGCTCCCGCGCGCGGTGCTCGTTGAGAACAACCGCAGCTTTGCTTGGATCACCGAGAAAATCTGCAGCATCATCGAAGGTAAAACGCCGACGTGGTGGTGGGTCTGCTTCATCCTCGCCTGCTGCGTCGCCTCCTTCACCGTGGCCGGTATTGTCTACCTCGTGGCCACGGGCGTCGGGGTGTGGGGTCACGCGAATCCCGTCAATTGGGCGTGGGACATCGTCAACTTCGTCTTCTGGATCGGTATCGGTCACGCCGGTACTCTGATTTCCGCGATCTTGTGCCTCCTGCGTCAGAAATGGCGTACGTCGATCAATCGCGCGGCCGAAGCTATGACGATTTTCGCCGTAGTATGCGCCGGTATCTTCCCGGTGTTCCACGTCGGTCGCGTCTGGTACGCGTTTTATCTCTTCCCGATCCCGAATTCTAACGTGATCTGGCAGAACTTCCGTTCGCCGCTGGAGTGGGACGTATTCGCCGTTTCGACCTACGGTACGGTTTCCGTGCTCTTCTGGTATGTCGGCCTGATTCCTGACTTGGCCGTGTTGCGCGACCGTTTCGAAGCCGCCGGCAACAAACTCCGTGCGACCCTCTACGGTCTCTTCGCTATGGGCTGGCGCGGTTCGAACCGCCACTGGAGTAATTACGAAATGGCTTACTTGGTGTTGGCCGGTATCTCGACCCCGCTCGTGTTGTCCGTACACACAATCGTTTCGTTCGACTTCGCCGTCTCGCTCTTGCCCGGTTGGCATACGACGATTTTCCCGCCTTACTTCGTGGCTGGCGCTATTTTCTCCGGTTTCGGCATGGTGCTCACGCTCATGTTGCCCTTGCGCGCGATCTACGGTCTGGAAGACCTGATCACGCAGTATCACATCGACTGTATGTGTAAGATCACGTTGGCGACCGGCACGATCGTCGGTTACGCTTACGGCATGGAGTTCTTCATCGCCTGGTACGGGGCGAATCCGAATGAGGGCTTCGCCTTCGTGAACCGCGCCTTTGGTCACTACGCATGGGCTTACTGGATCATGATTTCGTGTAATGTCATCACGCCCCAGTTCTTCTGGTTCAAGTCCGTGCGCAACAACACGAGCTTCGTCTGGATCCTCTCGATCTTCGTCAACGTCGGCATGTGGTTCGAGCGCTTCGTGATCATCGTCACGTCGCTGGCTCGTGACTTCTTGCCGTCGAGTTGGGGTTATTATTCCCCGAGCATCGTCGAAATCTTCACCTTCTTCGGCACCTTTGGCGTCTTCTCGGTGCTGTTCCTCCTCTTCATTCGCTTCCTGCCCATCATGCCGATGGCAGAGCTCAAGGCCGTCACGCCGCAAGCGGACGTCCATGGCGGCGATCACCACTAAGCTGTCACGACCATGGCTACCTCTCCTTACGGCCTGATCGCCACCTTCGACACCGCGCCTGAGATCTATCAAGCGGCACAAAAGGTGCGCGATGCCGGTTACAAAAATTGGGACTGCATCACGCCGTTCCCCGTCCACGGCCTCGACGGCGCGATGGGCCTGGGCCGTTCGCTCGTCCCGCGCATCTCGCTGGTTGGCGGCATCATCGGCTTTTGCACCGGCATGTCCATGATCTTCTGGACCGGCGCGGTGGACTACAAGCTCATCGTCGGCGGCAAACCCTTCTTCAGCCCGATGTTCGCCTTCCCGGTGAGCTACGAGTTGACGATTTTGTTCACCGCCTTCGCCACCATCGGCGGCATGTTCTTTTTGAACGGTCTGCCGATGCATTATCACCCCGTGCTCAAATACAAAGACATCAAGCGCGGGATGGACGACACCTTCTTCATCGTCATCGAAGCGCGCGATCCGCGTTTTAACCTAGCCAACACCAAGGCCCTCCTCGAGCAGGCCGGCGGCAAGGCCATCACGGAGCTGGAAGCCTGAGCCATGCGCCACGTCTACCTCGTCACTCTCTTCGTCGTCGTGTTGACGGTTTCCATTCTTGGATTCCGCGGCACCCTATTCACTTCGGCCCCGATGGATGTGTTCCCAGAGTGGGCCTTCCCCGGCATGAAGCACCAGCCCAAGCCCTACTCGCAGGGTACGAGCGCCTTCTTCGCGGATGGCCGCGCGGACCGCGTGCCAGTCGCGGGTACGGTCCAGCGCGGGATGCTCCGTGAAAACGACCACCTCAATCACGGCAAGAACGCCGACGGCTCCTTTGCCCGCGGCTACCCGAGCGACGTCACCGTCGATTTCAAGCTCCTTGAGCGCGGCCAAGATCGTTACACGATTTACTGCGCCCCGTGCCACGGTGCCGTCGGCGATGGCAACGGCATCACCAAAAAATACGGCATGGGCTCGACGCCCACCTATCACGATGATCGCCTGCGCAAGATGACCGAAGGCGAACTTTTCAACACGATCACCCTCGGGAAAAACACCATGTTCCCGTATGCGGACAAAATCGCTCCAGCTGACCGCTGGGCCGTTATCGCCTACGTCCGCGCCCTCCAACGTGCGCAGACCGGCTCCACTGCCGACGTCCCCGGTGCCCACAAATCTGAGCTTGGCCTAAAATGAGCACGCCCGCCGCATCTTCTTCCACTCCGCCTGCCGCGGGGAAATTCCTCGTTATCGGCTTGGCCGGTCTCGCCGCCACGGCGCTGGGCCTAGTCATCTCGGGCGCCCAAAACGTCGCTTACTCCTACCTGGTCGGTTTCACCTTCTGGGCTGCGATTGCCATCGGCATGATGATGCTGATTTTGATCCATCATGTGTTTGATGCGAACTGGTCGGTGCTCATCCGCCGCCAATTCGAACACGGCCTCTCCGCTTTCAAGTGGCTCGCGCTGCTCTTCTTGCCGCTCTGGCTCGCTTCGGTGTTTTACCAAAGCGACCTCATCTGGCCCTGGATGAATCTAAATCACGTCATGCACGGCGGGCACACCGTCGGTCAAGACGTCCTCTACACCAAAAAGGCCAGCTTCCTGAACTTGAACATGTTCACGGGCATGACCGCGGCGTTTTTTGTGATTTGGATGTGGCTCTCGGCCCGCCTGCGTAAAGCCTCGTTCAGCCAAGATGCCGATGGTGACCTGAAGTGGACCCACATGAACCGGAAGACCGCGGCCTTCGGCATCCCGCTGTTGGCATTGTCGCTCTCGTTCGCGGCGATCTACTGGATCAAGAGTCTCGAGTATCACTGGTACTCGACGATGTATGGTGTGTGGTTTTTCGCGAACTGCGTGCGCGGTGCGCTCTCCTGCGGCGTGCTCATCATGATCTGGCTC
>CAJAFD010000220.1 GCA_903938935.1 uncultured Opitutia bacterium | reverse complement strand
TACAACCAAGCCTACGACCCCGCCATCGGCACCGTCTACGTGGTCAGCGTCAGCGGGCCCAAGATGTATGATATTTCCAACGACAGCTTCGCCGTCCGCACGGGCGAAGATCTCCAGCTTTACCAGATCATCACCGTCGACGGCGACGAACTGCGCTACACCGCCCGCACCGCCACCAACCGCCTCTACGACGCGTTCACCCTCGAAAAACGCACCGGCCAGCCCAACCGACTCCGCGAACAACTGCCCGCCGAGCAACGCCGCCCCAAAAAGTAAGCAGAGGCCACCGACCCCGCCCGAGGCCTAATCACGCACGCTTGCACCGCGAGGGCGCCGGCTCGAAGCTCGCGGTTCTACTCCCCCCTCATCCATGCCCCTCCGCCTCCCCCGCCTCGCCCTGCTGATCTCCGCCCTCGCCTGCGCATCCGCTAGTTTCGCGCAGACATCCGTTCCGCCCGCTGCTCCCGTCGCCCCCAAAGAAAAAGCCCCCGCCGCCAAACCGCTCCCGCTCGCCTGGCACGACGTCACCACGTGGGGCGTCGAAGGCCGCGCTTTCGGCGACCTCGAACGTAAACGCTGGTTCGACCGTTTCCCCGCCAGCGCCGACGGCCAAGTCACTCCCGCCGTCTGGAATCTCAGCCGCGACAGCGCCGGCATGATGGTACGCTTCAAAACCGATTCCTCCTACATCTGGGCCGATTACACGCTCTTCCGCGAACGCATCAACGGCGTCAACATGACCCCCATCGGCGCCAGCGGTCTCGATCTTTACGCCCGCGACGATGCCGGCAAATGGCGCTGGGTCGGCGTCGCCCGCCCCGAGAAAAAAGAAGTCCGCGTCGAACTCGCCAACACCCTCAAACCCGGCCTCCGCGAATACGCCATCTACCTGCCGCTCTATAACGGCGTCGAAAAACTCTCCGTGGGTGTCGCCCCTTCCGCCGCATTCGAGCCGCTCGCCCCGCGCACCGATAAACCCATCGTTTTCTACGGCACTTCTATCACCCACGGCGCCAGCGCCTCCCGCCCCGGCATGGTCCACACCGCCATTCTCGGCCGCCGCTTCGACCGCTCTGTCATCAACCTCGGCTTCTCCGGCAACGGCCGCATGGACGCCGCCGTCGGCGATCTCCTCATCAAAATCGACGCCGCCATCTACGTGATCGATTGCCTGCCCAACATGGGCGCCGCCGCCGTCCGCGAGAAATGCATCCCGCTCGTCAACCAGCTCCGCGCCGCCCGCCCCGCGACCCCGATCGTGCTCGTCGAAGACCGCCGCTACACCAACTCGTGGATCCAGCCCAAGCGCGACCAAGACCACTCCGATAACCACGCCGCGCTGCGCGAGGCCTACGAAAAACTCAAAGCCGCCGGCGTCACCGGCCTGTTTTACATCGGCGGCGACGACTTGCTCGGCGCTGACGGCGAAGGCGCCACCGACGGGTCTCACCCCAACGATCTCGGCTTCCTCCGTCAGGCCGATGTGATGGAACCCATCCTCCGCGCCGCCCTCGCTGGTCGCTGAGCGCGCGCGGCGTTTTTAATAAAACCCGTCCGCTAAAACTATCCGTGCCGCCGTTTTTACGGTCGCACGGATATTTTTTTGATCACGATCGGCTGGAGCGGGCGGCTCATGCCGCCGTCGGCGCCGAGTTGCGTCGGCGTTTTGGCGATCGCATCCACGACGTCGAGGCCCTGGGTCACGCGCGCGAAAATCACGTACGCCGGCGGCAACGGATAATCCGCGTGCATGATGAAAAATTGGCTGCCGTTGGTGTTGGGCCCGGAGTTCGCCATGGCCAACACGCCGCGTTTGTAGCCGGCTTTATAAAGCGGCGAGTCGGGCTTGATCTCGTCGTCGAATTTACCGCCCCACGCGCTCATGCCGCCGCGGCCGGTGCCCTCGGGGTCGCCACCCTGCAACATGAAGCCTTTGACGATGCGGTGAAACGTCACGCCGTCGTAGTAACCGTGCTCGGCGAGCAGGCGGAAATTTTCCACGGCCTTCGGCGCATCGCCGGGCAGAAACTCGAATTCAATCGCGCCGTGGTCGGTTTCCATCACCGCGTGGAGCCCGCCCGAGCTCTTCGCGCCGGCGGGCACTTTAGGATTAGCGCCAGAGGGCCCACAGGCCGTCAGGCCTAAGAGCGCCGCGATAAAGAGCGAGCCACCGAGCCAACGCGCAGCGACCGAGGAAACTGAAACAGCACGCATAAGATTCATGGCTCCATTCCTCGCGGGGCTCGGGGCGAGTCAAGCGCCGTGCGGATCACGGGCGCACCGCGCGACGGCGCTGCGCCCGCGGTAAACGCGCAGGCATTAATTCAACCACTGCATCACCATTTTTCGCCCTTTCGCGTCGTTGGGGGTGTCTTCGGCGAGTAGTTTTCCGTCGGGGCCGTAGACTTTAAAATGCGGGCTCGAGCGCAGGCTGTATTGTTGCGCGACGGGCGATTTCCAATCGATGCC
>CAJAFD010000219.1 GCA_903938935.1 uncultured Opitutia bacterium | reverse complement strand
TTTCTTGAAAAAGCCTCCAACGACCTGATCGTCGAAGCCCGCGAGGCCGACACCCGCCGCCTCCGGCAAGAAGCGTATTCGGCCCTCGAGACCACGCTTTCCGTCCTCGAAGAATTTCGCCTCGTCACCAACGGCCTCCACACGCCCGCCGAAGGTTGGTCCGACCCACTCGGGTTCGCCGGCTACGTCCCCACCGAGGGCCGCACCGTCACGGTCACTTTTGAAGACGAGAGCGGTAAACTCTCCCTGCCGCAGGCCGGCGCTAATCAGCTTCAAAATCTCTTTCTCGCCTTCGGCCTCACCAACTACGACACCGAGAAACTCACCGACATCATGCTCGGCTGGATGAAGCGGAATCACACCTACACCACCGCTCAATCCCCCGATTACGAACACGCCGCCTTACCCTACGCCGCGCCGCTGCGCTCGCTGCGTTCCTACAGCGAACTCGCCGCGATCGATTTTGCGCGCACGATTTTCTTCGACGAAGCCGGTCGCCCCAACGACCTCTACCGCCGCTTCGTCGAGAACGTTTCTCTGCTCAATTTCCAGCGCACCAACCTCAACGGCGCCAAATCCGACGTTCTTACCGCTCTCGGTGAATTCGACGAAACGCAGAAAACCAAGCTCTCCGACTACCTCGCCGGCACCGGCCAATCCGCCTTCAACGGCCCCGGTTGGTTCACCGCCACCAACGACGCCCGTAAATTTCTCGGTTCCGCCGGCCGCGCCAACACCTTCGGCACCACCATCAGCGCCCTTCGTATCCGCCTCGTTGTGCAAGAAGGCCGCGCCCAATACCGCCTCGATGTCGTCGTTTCCCCCCAAGGCGGCGGAGCGACCACTGTGCTGACGACCGCAACCAACACCCGCGCCAACACGTCTGACGAACAAGCCGCCAGTGCCGCCAACGTCTCCACCACCTCCCGCCCCACGACCACCCCGTCCTCCGCCACCACCGCCGCCGCGGCCAGCACCCGGCTCAATTACCCGTTCACGATCCTCCAACTCGCCGAAAACGAGCCCCTGCCGCCGCCTCCACCGCCTCCGCCCGCGCCCTAGTCGTCGCCAACCTTTTCGTTTTTTCGCTTAAACGTTCTCCCTTTCTCGGCCATTCTCCCTTTTTCTCCTCTCGCCAACCTTTTTTCCGATGAGCGATTCGCCCCTCCACTTTCTCCGCGCCGGCCCCCCGCCGCCCAAGGTCTGTCTATTGCCCGACGCGCTCTTCTTCACCCGCGCCATCCCGATCGCCGCCGAGACGCCCGCTGCGGACGTCGCCTCGCAGGTCGAACTTGCCCTTGAGTCCCTCGCGCCGTTCCCCGTCGCCCAGCTTTACTACGGGTACTATCACCCGCCCGGTGCGAGCGCCGCGCTCGTCTTCGCCGCTTATCGCCGCCGCGTCACGGCCGAACAAACTGACTTTTGGAACGAAGCCGATCTCGTCCTTCCGACCTTTGCGGCTCTGCTGGGCGCCCCGCTCGCTGCCGGCACCACGTTAATCCTCACGCACTCCGATAGCCTCACGGCGCTCCACGCTGCCGCTGAGGGCCCCGTGCAGATTTTCACCACGCCGCTCGCCCCGGCCACCGACGACGTCCCCGCCAACGAGGCCGCTCTCGCCGCCGCTAAAGTTGAACTCCTCCGTGTGGTCGGCGGTAGCACCAACGTCCTCGATCTCGCGACGCTGCCCGTCGCTCAAGCCGCCGCCCGCGATGGCGATTTCACGTTTGTCGCCGGCGAAATCACCTCGCGCCTGCCCGCCGTGATCGCCGCCGATCTCGACGTCCGCGACAAAGCCGCCCTCTTGGCCCGCCGTCGTGGATTCGCCCGCGACGTCATGTTCTGGCGCGTCGCCGTCGCATGCGTGCTCGCGCTTTTGTTCATGGGCCTCGGGGAAATTTCCCTCGGCGCCGCTCGCGCCACCTGGCAAAAAGTCCGTCTCACTCAACTCTCCGCCCAGCGCCCCACGGTCGAGAAAATCATGAACGCGCAGGCTCTCGCTACGCGCATCGAAGACCTCTCCACCAAACGCCTGCTCCCGATGGAGATGATCTCCGTCGTCGCCGCCAAGATTCCCGGCACGATTCGTTTCTCGCGCGTCGTCACCGACGCCAAAGACCTCGAACGCGTCACCATCGACGCGCGCACGGATAACAGCGGCGAGATCACGCTGTTTAAAACCGCCCTCGAAGCGCTCCCTGAAGTCTCGCACGCCGAGATCAGCGGCCAGCGCAACGCCCCTGGTTCGCCCACCACCACCTTCACCCTCACGACCACCTTCAAAGCCGGCGCCGTCAAACCCGCCGCCACCGCCGCGCCATGATCCGCACCCTCCGCGCCCTCTTCCTCGCCCGACTTTTCCGCGAGAAACTTCTCCTCGTCGCGTTCGCCGTCCTCGGCGTCGTGATGTGGTTTTCCGGCTTCAGTACCCGCGTCGGCACCTTCTGGCGCGAGCAACGCTCCACGTCGATTTCCCTCGCCGAACAGAAGCAATGGCTCGCCAACCGCTTGGCCATCGACGCCGCCGCCCAGAAAGCCGCCGCTCGCCTCGACGCCGCCCAGACGCTCGACGCCACGCGCCTCTACGCTGAGGTCGATAAACTCGCCCGTGCTGCCGGCGTCACTCCCGGCCTCGGCGAGCAACGCGACGTCACGGGCGACCAGTTCTCCGTGCACTCACTCCAAGTCACCATCACCAAAGTCGATTGGGAGTCGTTGAAAAAATTCTATCTCAACCTTCAGGCGCGCTCCCCATACATCAGCATCGAGCAATTCACGCTCAACGCCCCGCCCTCGGGTACGCCGCTCACCGCCGTGCTCCGCGTTTCCTCCGTCGAAGTTTCCAAATAACAGGCCGCTTCCCGGCGACCAAGCTTCGTTGTTACGATTTATACTTGGCCTTGTTAAAGTCTCGGGCGCAGCTAGGCTTAGGTCATGCAGCCGATGATATCGCGCCCGTCTCCCGCCCTGCTCCTCGCCGCCGCTCTCGTCGTCCTCGCGCCCCGTGGCGCGCGAGCCGAGAATTCCGTCGCCTATAAATACTCCGACTACCGCGAAGCCGGTGGCCGCGTGGCCGTCGAAGCTCAGACCGCCCTCATCGAGCACGACATCGGCACCGATTATCACGCTCGTATCACCGGCACCATTGACGCCATCTCCGGTGCTACGCCTACCGGCGAACCCGCCCCTAAGGGCAGCGACCAGGTCCGCCTCACTACGCTTCAAGATCGCCGCAAAGCCTGGAACGCCGATTTCTCCCGCCAGTTCGCCCGCGTCAATCTCGCCCTCGGCTTCGGCAACTCCCGCGAGAGCGACTACGTCTCCAACGGCTGGTCCCTCAACGCTCTCACCGATTTCAACCAAAAGAACACCACGCTCCTCACCGGCGTCGCCGGCACCGACGATGACGTGAAAGTCTTCTTTCAACCCAACCGCGTCAAAAAACGCTCCAACGACGTCATCGTCGGCGTCACCCAACTCCTCGACCCCCGCACCTCCGTCACGCTCAACGCCACTTGGGGCCGCACGACCGGATACATCAGCGACCCCTACAAGCTCGTCGAAAAAAACGTCGAGCTACTGCCCGGTATTTTTCTCAGCCAGACTTTCGGTGAAAATCGCCCCGGCGAGCGCGACAAGTGGATCGCCCTCGCGTCCCTCAACCGCGCCTTCCCCACACTCCGCGGCGCCCTCGACTCTAGCTACCGCTACTACCGCGACACCTTCGGTACCAGCGCCCACACCGTCGAGACCGCGTGGTTCCAACGTCTCGGCGAGAAATTTATCCTGCGTCCCGGCTTCCGGCTCTACCAACAAAGCGCCGCCGATTTTTATTACTACAACCTCGACCGTACATCGATCCTCCCCGGCCGCCGCCCCAATCCCGCCGGCCCGTTCTATTCCTCCGATTACCGGCTTTCTGCTTTCCGCTCCTACAACACCAGCTTGAAGCTCATCTTCAACGCCACCGACGCGCTGCAATTCGACGCCGCCCTAGAGCGCTACGACATGCGCGGTCGCGACGGCGTCACTCCCGCCAGCGCCTACGTCCGCGCGACCATTCTCACCCTCGGCGCCCGCTTCGCTTGGTAAGTTAACTTTTCTCCTGCGTTCGCCCGTGGCCCTCGTCCTCCCCAGTCACCGCGCCCCACCGCCCCCCGCCGCTACGTCGGCGACGGACGTACCGTTGCGCGTGCTCACGTGGTCCGCCCTCGGCACCCGTTGCGAAGTCCAATACGCCGCAACTTCCTCCGCCCAAGCCCAGGCCTTTGAAACCGCCGCCGTCGCCTGGGTCGCCGCCTTCGAGGCGAAATATTCCCGCTTCCGCCCCGACAGCCTCATCTCGCGCATCAACGCCGCCGCTGGCCGCGCGCCCGTCGCCATTGACGCCGAGATGGAAGGCCTTCTCGCGCTCTGCGATCGCCTTCATTTCATGACGCAAGGTGTGCTCGATCCCACCGCGCTGCCGCTGCTGCGCCTCTGGGATTATAAAGCCCCGTCTCCGCGTCTCCCCACCGACGTCGAGCTCGCCGCCGCGCAACGCCTCGTCGGTTGGAAAAAAGTTCAACGCACGCCCGGCCACGTGTTTTTGCCCGAGCCCGGCATGGCCCTCGATTTTGGCGGCTTCGGCAAAGAATGGGCCGTCGATATCGTCGCCCAGATCGCGCGTGACCACGGCCTCACCGCCGCGCTCGTCGATTTTGGCCACGACCTCCGCGCCGTCGGACTCCCGCCCGGTCGCCCCGCGTGGCACATCGGACTCGAAGACCCTGCCGCCCCCGGCGCACTCAAAGGTTCGCTCGCGCTCACCCGCGGCCAAGGCGTCGCTTCCTCCGGCGATTACCTGCGCCGCGTCGTCATCGATGGCGTTCGCTACGGCCACATCGTCGACCCGCGCACGGGCCGCCCCGTCGCCAACGGCTGCCGCCAAGCCACCATCATCGCGCCGACTTGCCTCCAAGCTGGCGTCCTCAGCACGGCCGCGTTCGTCCTCGGCGTGAAAGCCGGACTCGAGCTCATCCAAGCGCAACCCGGCGCCGAAGGCCAACTCCTCACCGATTCCACCCGCGCCCAAACCCGCGGTTTCTGGAACTACGTCGCCACTTAAAAAATTTTCTCCCATGCGCTCCGTTTTTTTCTTCGCTCTCGTCCTCACGTTTTCGGCCAGCGCCGCGCGCGCCGACATCAAAGTCGGAGACGTATTTCCCGCGCTCGCCACCGCCGGCCTCACCGGCGGCACCGTGCCTGCGACTGAGGGCAAAATCCTCGTCGTTGATTTCTGGGCCTCGTGGTGCGCGCCGTGCAAAGCGTCGTTTCCCGCGCTCGGCAAAATCAACGCCGACTACGCTTCGCGCGGTGTCGTCCTCGTGGGCGTGAGCGTCGATGAAAAAGCCTCCGCTTACGCCGCGTTTGTAAAAAAACAAGCCCCGCCGTTTCCCGCGCTCCACGACGCCGCGCAACAACTCGTCCGCGCCGTCGTCGCCCCTGCCATGCCCACGACCTACATCATCGGCCGCGACGGTAAAGTCCGCTCCATCCATGCCGGCTACCACGGCGCCACCACCGATCAACTCCTCCGCACCGAACTCGACGCCCTCCTCGCCGAGAAATCCTAAAGCATTTCCCCTTTCTCCCAAATCCCATGCGCTCCCGCCTCCTCCTCGCCTTGCTGCTCGCCGCCACCGCGCTCGTCTCTGGCTGCGCCACGACCACCGCCCGCGTCCAACCTTGGGAACGCGCCACGCTCACCGATTACACGATGCGACCCGACCGCGATCCGCTCGCGCTCGCGCTCGCGGAACACGTTTATTTCTCGCGCGAATCCGCCACCGGGGGCCGCGGTGTAGGTGGTAGCGGTTGCGGTTGTAACTAAAAATCAACCTGACCTTGGTGCCTGCCTCATTATAGTTGTTTATCGCTGCTCTTATTTCCCCTGGGTTTGGTTCCGGTATATTGAACTTCTCCGTTATTCAGGCGTCCCTATTTTTATATGAAATTCTCCGCTGCCCTCCATCGTCGTCTGCATTGGTTGAATCTCCCCGGCGCGCTGTTGATCGCGCTGCTCCAGCGTACTCCGGTCGTTCGCGTCGTAGCGACTGCCGGCGATTACGTTCTCAGCTCCACCGCTGGCAACGTCCTGAAAGCTGCCGCCACCACGCTCGGCGCCCTCGGCGCGGTGCACAGCATGGCAGGTGCGACTACGCTCAGCGCTTCGACCGATAGTCCGGCCAGCGGGACGGTGGGAGTTCCTTTTGGTACGGTGGTTTTTACGATTAAAGGCGCACCGGCTGCGACCTCCTCGTGGACTATCGTGAGTGGGGTGCCACCCGGGTTATCCTTCACCGGACTAGGCAGCACCGCGGCGGGTGTCACCTCGGGGATCATTGATGCTTCCACCTTGGTTTTATCCGGTACGCCGACGACGGCGGGTCAATTCGCGGTGGTCCTGCGGGCTTGGAATAATACCGGAGGCCGAGGCGATAATTCTTCCTTCACCTATATTGTGAACATCGCCGCCGCGGCTAACTCTGCGCCGACGATCTCCACGCAGCCCACTTCGAAAACCGTCGCCGCCGGAGGTACGGCTCAGTTTATCGCCGCGGTCTCCGGTTCACCTACGCCCACGCTGCAATGGTTTAAGGGCTCCACGGCGATTTCCGGCGCCACCACCACGATTCTCACCATTTCCGGAGCCACCTCGGCTGACGCCGCCACTTACACCTTAGTCGCGACCAGCAGCATCGGCTCCGCCACCAGCAACGCAGTGACGCTCACCGTTGTGGGCGCGGTTGGCACTGCACCCACCATCACCACGCAACCGAGTTCAAGCGCCGTGTCCGTCGGAAGCGCCGCGAGTTTCTCGGTGGTTGCCAGCGGTACGTCACCGCTCACCTACGACTGGAAAAAAGACGGCACGTCGATCAGTGGCGCGACCAACGCGACCTACACGATCGCCTCCGCGGCCACCCGCGACGCGGGCACCTACACGGTGGTCGTTTCCAATAGCGCGGGATCGGTCACTAGCACCGCCGCCAGCCTCACCGTCACCGCGACGGGCACGACGGCGCCCCGTCTCTCCAACCTCTCCGTCCGCACCGCCCTCACGGCTAACCAAATCGTGATCGTAGGCTTCACTATGAGCGGTGGATCGAAGAGCGTGTTGCTCCGAGCAGCCGGCCCCACACTTGCTGCCTTCGGGGTGCCCGATGTCATGGCCAACCCCAAGCTCGATCTCTACAACGGCTCCACCAAGATTAACTCCAACGACAATTGGGGCGGAAGCGCGGCCCTGAGCGCTTCGTTTCAATCTGTCGGCGCATTCAGTTACGCCGCCAGCACCAGCCTCGATGCGGCGCTGGTTACAACCATCGAAGGTGGCCGCACGCTCCAAGTTTCGGGTCCTGCCGCCGGCACCGTGCTGGTCGAAGGCTACGATGCGGGCACGGGCGACACGCCGCGTTTCACCAACTTATCCGCACGTAACAAAGTAGGCACCGGCGCCAACATCCTCATCGCTGGTTTCACGCTCGCCGGCGAGGGTGCGCGTAATCTTTTGATTCGCGCGGTCGGACCCAAATTATCTGAATTCGGCGTCACCGGCGTGCTGACCGATCCCTTACTCGAAATCTACAGCGGCAGCACCAAAATCGCCGAAAACGATAACTGGTCCACCTCGCTGGCGGCCACCGCTGCATCCGTCGGCGCATTCGCGCTCACCGCAGGCAGCAAAGACGCCGCGATCATCGTCGCGCTGCCGGCAGGTGGTTACACCGTCCAAGTCTCCGGCGCCGATGGCGGCGTGGGCGAGGCGATCGTTGAAATCTACGAACTCCCGTAAGTCCGCGCGCGGGGCGGGCTTAGCGCTCGCCGGAGCCGGCGACGAGCGGGCGCAGATCCACGTTGCCGGTGCCGGTGGTTTTGATGTCCAACTTCTCCTCGCCGCTGGTGACGAGGAGCACGCTATCAATTTTATAAGCGGCGGTGTTCTGGCCGGCCGCGGCCACGAGCTGTTGCAGGCGCGCGAGATTCTCAAATTTCACCGTCACGTCTTGATTGATCGTGCTCAGCGGGGCCAAACCCAAGGGCTGTTCTTCGCTCAACGTTTTGCCGGCGTAGACGCCGTTCAGATAAAGTTTGTGATTCGAACCCGACAGACCAATCGGGATCACATTCTCGCTGGTATAGCGCAAGGTCATCACCGCCGTGGTTTCCAATTTGCCCGAGGTCGAGGGTTTGAAACCGACGATGCTTACGTTGACCCCGGTGAGTTTGAAACCATTGCCGCAACCCGCGACGAGCGCGACGAAGGCGAGGACGAACGTGAGACCGAGGCTACGAGAAAAAAGGCGAAGGGGCGTCATGCGCACCACGCAAGGCGTTCCGGCCGCCGACGGCAAGGCCGCGCTCAGAAAATTGAAAGCGCCTGCGCACTTTCCAGCGCAAACCACGCCACCCCAGCGATCGCCGCCGCGACGAGCGCGTGCCGGAAGAGTTTCCGCCCGCGCAACACGGCGTCCTGCAGGTCCGTATCGAGCGTCTTGCGGTTGTTCTGCGCCATGAAACTCACAAACCGTGGATCGCGCAACCGGCTGCCCCGCCGATCCCGCGCCAATCCGAAACGGATCGCCGGGCGATGGAGCAGTTTTTGGAGGAAGCGGAGCACACTGATGAAAACGTAATTTTGGATTGGTTTTTTCAAGGCGAAACTCGCACCGTTTCCATCTTTCCCTCATTTTTATGCACCACTTCCACTACGTCGGCCAAAACCTACACTGCGAGTCCGTCGATCTCGCCGAAGTCGCCCGCCTCTACGGTACCCCGACTTACGTCACCAGCGCCGCCACGATGGCCGATAATTACAACCGCCTCGCCAACAGCCTTACCGGGCTCGATGTGCAGCTCTGTTACGCGATGAAGGCCAACTCCGGCCTCGCCGTGCTCCGGCACTTCGCGCGCCTCGGCGCGGCGTTTGACCTCGTGAGCGGCGGCGAACTCCGTCGCGTGCTCGCCGCTGGCGCCGATGTGAAACGCAGCGTCTTCGCTGGCGTCGGCAAGACCGAGGCCGAGATCCAGCTCGCGCTTCAGAGCGGCATTTTCTCCTTCCACGTCGAGAGCGAGCCCGAGCTCGCCCGCATCAATCACGTCGCCGGCAAAATGGGCGTGAAAGCGCCCATCGCCATCCGCATCAACCCCGACGTCGACGCCCACACTCACGCCAAAATCACCACCGGCAAGAGCGACAACAAATTCGGCATCCCGCTCAAGTTTGCCGCCGCCGCTTACGAGGCCGCTTCGAAATATCCCCACATCCAACTGCGCGGCGTGCAGATGCACATCGGCTCGCAGCTTACGGAAATCGGACCCTTCGCCGAAGCCGTCGCCAAGGTCGCGCCCTTCGCCGCCGAGTTGAAAGCCAAGTATGGCATCACGTATTTCTCCATCGGTGGCGGCATCGGCATCGTTTACAAAGACGCGCTCGCCAGCGGCAACGCTGCCTGGTGGGACGCGCAGCCCGCGGCCACGCGCCCGCTCACGCCCGAGGCCTACGGCGCCGCGCTCGTGCCGTTGCTCCAACCGCTCGGCCTCAAAATCCTTCTCGAACCCGGTCGCTACATGGTCGGCAACGCCGGCGTCCTCCTCACGCGCGTCGAGCACCTCAAACGCGGCTCTGGGAAAAATTTCCTCATCGTCGACGCCGCCATGAACGACCTCGTGCGCCCCGCGATGTACGAAGCGTTTCACGAGATCGTCCCGCTTCACCGCGACACCACGCGCCGCGCGCTCGTGGCTGACGTCGTCGGCCCGATCTGCGAGAGCGGCGATTGCTTCGCGAAAGACCGCCAACTTCAAGAGGTCGGCGAAGGCGAATATATCGCGCTCATGAGCGCCGGCGCCTACGGCTCCACGATGTCGAGCCGCTACAACACCCGCGCCCTTCCAGCCGAAGTCATGGTCCAAGGCAGCGCCTTCGAACTCGTGACCGCGCGCGAGACGTTTGAGTCGATGATCGCTCACGAAAAAATCCCGGCGTTCCTCAAGTAATGTCCGCGCCTTCGCCAACATCACCGTTTGCGGAAACGCGTCGCGGCGGCGTTTTCTTTTTTGTGTCTTTGGCGAGTTTCGTGGTTAACCTCTGCGCATGAAATTCTGCGTCGTCGGAGCCGGAGCCTGGGGCACTGCGTTTGCGGTGCATCTGGCGCGTCTGGGTCGGCCGGTGACGCTCGTGCCGCGCCGCGCCGAGCAAGCTGCGGCGTTGATCGCGGCGCGCGAGAATCGGGAATATCTTCCGGGCATCGCGCTTCCGCCCGCCCTCGGGGTGACCGCGGATCTCGCGGCGGCGTTGGCGCCGGCGACCGTGGTGTTGCTGGCTTGTCCGTCGCAGGCGTTGCGTGAGACGACCGCGCGCGTGCAAGCCGCGCGCGGCGCGGCGGCGCCGTTGCGCTTGATCGTGAGTTTGGCCAAAGGCCTCGAAGTCGGTTCGCATTTGCGCCCGACGCAAGTGATCGCCGCCGTGCAGCCCGAGGTGCCCGTGGGCGCCATCACCGGCCCCACCAACGCCGGCGAAGTCGCGCGGGGTTTGCCCGCCGTGATGGTGCTCGGCGCGGCGCGCGGCAGCGAGGCTTTGATCGCGGAAATTCAGACCGCCATCAGCGGCCCGACGTTGCGCGTGTACACGAGCGACGATCTCGCGGGTCTCGAATACGGCGGTTGCTTGAAAAATATTTACGCCATCGCTGCTGGTTGCGCGGCGGGCCTCGGGCTCGGCGACAACGCCAACGCCGCGCTGCTCACGCGCGCGCTCGCCGAGATGGTGCGCGTCGGCGCGGCGCTCGGCGCTCGGCCGGAGACGTTTTACGGCCTGAGCGGTTTCGGCGATCTC
>CAJAFD010000218.1 GCA_903938935.1 uncultured Opitutia bacterium | reverse complement strand
CGCGGAAATATTTTCCTGGAACACCCGTCGGGTACACACGGGCATCGAAGTCGAAGACACCGCCGTCGCCACGCTACGATATCCCGATGGCGCACTCGGGACTATCGAAGCGACCACCGCCGCTTATCCAGGTTGGGCCCGACGCATCGAACTCTGCGGTGAAAATGGCTCCATCGTACTCGTAGACGATCGCATCATCCGCTGGGATTTCCGCAGCGCCGAAGCCGGCGATGAGGCGATCCTCGCCGCCAAGGCCGATGATTCCATGCGCTCCGGCGCGGGCTCACCCGGGGCGATGAGTCATCAAGGCCATCTGCGGCAAATTGAGAATTTAGTCGCCGCCATCCGCAACGGTGACTCCCTTAAGGTCGACGGCCCTGAAGCCCGTAAAGCCGTCGCCCTCATCCTCGCTCTTTATCGCTCCGCCCAATCCGGCCAACCCGTCCGCCTGTAATTTTTCTTTCTATGTCAACGACCCCAACTGACTCCTCCGCCCAACAACCATGGTATAAATTAATGACGAGCCACCACTGGTTCGTCTTCTCCGTCGCTTCGCTCGCGTGGCTTTTCGACTGCATGGACCAACAATTCTTCAATCTCGGCCGCGGTGCCGCGATGGAGCAACTGCTGCCCGATAAATCCAAAGTGGCCGAATACGGTTCCTACACCACGTCGGTGTTTCTCGTTGGCTGGGCCGTGGGTGGACTGCTCTTCGGCGCGATGGGCGACCGCTACGGCCGCGCCAAGATCCTCACCCTGTCAGTCCTACTCTATTCGGTATTTACCGGCCTCAGCGCGCTCTCTACCGGTTTTTTTGATTTCTGCGTTTATCGGTTTCTCACCGGCATGGGTGTCGGCGGAGTCTTCGGTCTCGCGGTCGCCCTCGTCGCTGACACCGTCCCCGACAAAACCCGCGCGCCTGCCCTCGGTCTACTCCAGTCCCTCTCGAGCATCGGCAACATCACCGCCGCACTTATCGGCATGGGCATCGCCGCCCTCGCTGCGCACCACCTGCTCCCGGGCGGTCTTACCACCTGGCAGGCCATGTTCTTGGTCGGCTCCACACCGGCCTTTCTGTGCGTCTTCATTTTGGCGAAACTCAAAGAACCGCAAAAATGGGTCGACGCCAAAGCGGCTGGTAAAATCTCCGGCATCAAGTTTGGTTCCTACGGCGCTCTACTCTCGCACCCACGCTGGCGTAAACACGCTTGGGCTGGCCTAGCGCTCTGCAGCGCAGGCATCATCGGCCTCTGGGGCATCGGTAATTTTCACCCCACGATCGTCTCGTCCGTCGTCACCGAACATCTCAAAAACTCCGGTATTTCCTCAGAAAAACTAGCGAGCGAGAAAGCTTTTTGGACTTCCGTCGCACTGCTGATGCAGAACGTCGGGGCCTTCTTCGGCATGACCGCGATGGCCAAGCTCGCGCAGGTCAAGGGCCGCAAGTTCGCCTTCGCCCTCGCCCTCTTCCTCTCCTTCGCCTCGACCGTCCTCGTCTTCAAAGGTCTGCGCGAGTTTAGCGACATCTTCTGGATGATCCCGTTGATGGGCTTCGGCCAGCTCGGCGTCTTCGCCGTCTACGCGATCTATTTGCCCGAACTTTTCCCCACCAGTCTGCGCGCGACGGGCACGAGTTTCTGCTACAATTTTGGCCGACTCGCTGCCGCCACCGCGCCCTTCACCATTGGCCAGATCACCAAAAGCCTCGGCGGTAACATCGAGGGCTTCCGCACCGCTGGCCTCACCGTGAGCTTCGTCCTACTCCTCGGCATTCTCGTCCTCCCGCTACTACCTGAGACCAAGGATCAACCGCTCCCCGAGGAGTGAACGGGAAGTCTGCTGTTTGCATCCAAGGACGTCGCTAGTCGAAGCCCTTCTGTCTTCGAAAAATCCGCCCTGCTAGCAGGGTGGTGCGCAGCGCGGGAGCGGATAAAAATATCCCCTCCACGCTCCATTCTACTCATTGGTCGACCTGCCACGAGTCGCACCTAGCTTAAGCCGCTGCAATTCCCTCCACACCCCTGGCGCGAGTCCCAGCCGGATTCGAAACCCTGCGCGAAAGTGCTGACTTCTGGCGAAGCCGCACGGCTGCGTGATCAGCTTCAACGGCACCTCTGATAGGGCGTGTTGCCGCTACGCTTTTTAAGGCAGCTACAGTTGCGCGATCGCTCCGATCGACCGTTCGATTGTTAACGTTG
>CAJAFD010000217.1 GCA_903938935.1 uncultured Opitutia bacterium | reverse complement strand
CCCGAGCGAGGCCGTGCCAGAATTTTTCCGCAGTGTGGACGGGGGGGCGGGTGCGGTCGTAGCTGGTGAAGTCGGAGGCAACTAAAAGCGGGGTGATGCGGTCTTTGTAGGCGAGATTTTGGGTGAGGAGGGTGCCTTGGCTGTTGAACTCGGCGCAGGCGAAGGCGCCGTGGCGCACCAAGGCATCGAGCATGGCGGTTTGCGCGAGGTTGTGTTCGCCCAGGCGTTTGTTTTCGCGGAGGAGGGAGTCCTCGTTCACGCGGTCGATCCACATGAAGAAGATGATGCCGGAGACGCCGTAGAGGCCAGGGGCCACGCTGCCGTTGATCACCTTCAGCCAGCAAAGGACGTTCCACGTCATGACGAGCACCATGCCGATGGTGGAGATCATCATGGCGCGCCCGATGTTTCGATCGCGTTGGCGGGCGGTCATGTTGGCCAACCACAACAGATAACCTAGGCCAACCACCCCGCTGATGATCAACACGGAGCGATACGGCGTCGGTGGGCCGTAGGTGGGGCGAATAAAGATATCGCCGTTAAACATCGTTTCTTTGGTAAACGTCGCCGCACCCCAGTAGCCGCCGCCGGGTAGGAACATGGCCCCGATGGCCACGAGGATGAGGATCACTAAGAGGGTCTTGCCGACCAAGCCGGGTTTATGCTCGGCGATGAGCTCAAAGATTTTGATCCAAAACACCAAAATCACGATGACCGTCGCCACGCCCATCTGCAGGAGGTTGTTTTGCAGCTCCAGTGGGGAAAAGGCGCGCACGATCTGGACCAAACTCAGGAAAATCACCGCCACGCAGAAGGCGTTGCGGTAGCCTTGATAGCGTTTACCGCCGCGCGTCACGTTCATCCAATTTACGGAGACGTAAAAAATGGACATCCCTAATGTCATAACCGCTGCGAGAAAGTTGAAGGGATACATGTTTAAAAAAAGACGGTTTCCGGCGGGCCGGTTAGGGGAGCGCGAGGCGGCGAAGGCGCGCGTAGGGAGTGAGCGGGGTTTGACCGCCAGCTGGAGCGCTCGATCGCAGCTTGCGAGAGGCTTTCACTCAGGCGCCGCCGAGTAAAATAAAAATATACATCCGGCCTGCGCTCTCACCCCCGCCGCCGCCGAGAGCCTTGTTTACACGAAACCCGTCGCGCGCGCCATAAGCCTTGCCTCACGGCTTGGGGAAATGCCTAGTATGTCATAAGTGCGTTATCTTAAGCTTCAACCCTCACCCTCGGCTGAACGCCAAAAACCCTGATTTCGCGTGCCCTTGGATCGCATACTTATCGTCGATGACGACCCGATCATCGCCAAGCTCTTGGAGGAAATCTGCACGCGGGCCAATCTGGGGTTTGAACACGCGCCCAACCTCACCGCGGCCAACGGCCTGATTCTGCGGGAAACCTACGATTTGGTCTTCCTGGATGTGCGGTTGCCGGATGGCGATGGCCACCAGTTTTTGGAACGCCTCATGACCTTGCCCGACCGGCCGATTGTCGTGATGGTGACCGGCGCTGGCACGATCGAGAGCGCCGTCTCTTGCATGCGCGCGGGGGCCTTCGACTACGTCGTGAAGCCCTTCAACGCCTCGCGCATCGAAGTCCTCCTCAAGAAAGCCGACGCCTACAACCAACTCGTCAAAGTAAACCGCTACCTCAACGACCGCGGCGCCGGTGGCGACGAGTTCTTGGTCGGCGGCAGCCTCGCCATGCGCCGGCTGCGCTCGCACGTCGAACGCGTCGCGCCCACCGAAGCCACCGTGCTCATCACCGGCGAACACGGCTCCGGCAAAGAAATGGTCGCCCGCGAGATCTTCCGCCTCTCCTCGCGCCGCCGGGAACCGTTTATCAAGGTCAACTGCGCGGCGTTGTCCGAGACGCTGATCGAAAGCGAACTTTTTGGCCACGAACGCGGCGCCTTCACCGGCGCGACCGAGAAACGCGAAGGCCGCTTCGAACTCGCCAATCGCGGCACGCTCCTGCTCGACGAAGTGAGCGAAATCCCGCCCAACCTGCAGGCCAAACTCCTGCGCGTGCTCCAAGAGCGCGAATTTGAACGCGTCGGCGGCAGCAAGCCGATCAAGGTCAACGTGCGCATCCTCGCCACGTCCAACCGCGACCTCCTGCGCTACGTCGAGCAAGGCAGTTTCCGCGCCGATTTGTACTATCGCCTCAACGTGTTTCCGATCCACGTGCCGCCGCTGCGCGAGCGCGGCGAAGAGATTCCGATGTTGGCCGAGTCGTTCTTGCGCCTGAGTGCGCGCCGCAGCGGCATCCGCATCCTCGGCTTCTCGCCGCAGGCGATGCACGCGCTGCGCTCGTACCGCTGGCCGGGCAACGTGCGCGAACTCCAAAACACGATCGAGCGCGCGGTGATTCTCTCGGAAAACGACCGCCCGATCTCCGGCGCGGCCCTCGGCATCGAGTTGCCCGCCGGTGCGGTCGAGGATGTCGTGGAATCCGATTGGCAGCCCCCGGCCTCGCCGGTGACTGGCCCCGATGCTCAACCGCTGACGCCGCGCGTCGCGCCCGCTTCGCCGCCGCCGCCCGCAGCGGCACCCGTATCAGCTCCGGCCTTACAGTCGCTCGCCGAAATGGAGAAGCAGGCGATCTTGGCGGCCATGAAAGCCAAAGACGGCAACCGCGCGCAAGTCGTCGAGTTGCTCGGAATTTCGATTCGGACCCTCCGCAATAAATTGCAGGAGTACCGGGAGAGTGGCGATTTTTCGGACGAGTAAACGTCCCGCTCGGTCAGCCGCGGCGAATTATTTTCGTTGCTCGCAGAGATTGCACTTAAGCTTTCGGTCCCGGCTCCGTTTTAGGAAGGAGCGGACAGTCGCTTACGACGCGCCAAAAAAGAATTTAGCGGACTCCGGTCCGCTACCAACGCGAACTGCCCCGCGCTTCTTCGAAGGAAGCGCGGGGCCAGTTGCCTCAGCCGAAGGAATCGAGGAATTTTACTTTAGCTTTCGCCCTTCGGAGCCGTTGATACGTTATCACTATTCATTCTACGGTCTCCGTTATGTCTCGTTTTCTCTCACTCCTCGTTTTGCTTTTGGCGACGTGCCTCCTCGCGGTGGGCCCGGCGGCGAGCATGATCGCGGCTGAGAGCAATCGCTTCGGCGCCGCAGAATTTCCCGAGACCAATCCGCTCACGCCTAGCTCGGCATCCGCTGTGCCGGAAACCAAGGCCGCCAAGCCCGGCGTCATCTCGGGGATTATCCCGACGATTCGGCGTATCTTCACTTTCAAACGCGGTAGTAACTCCGCCGTCGAAACGCCGCCGGTCGTTAAATCCCCGACGCAAGTCGTGGCCGAAAAAAACAGCACCCCGTCTACTCAAGCTAACGTGAAGGTCGCGACCGCCCCCGCACCTGTGGTCGTGTCTGCGTCTACGCCCCCGCCTGCCGCCACGGCAGCGCCGGCCCCCGCGCTCGCCGCCAAACCGGCGGCTAAGTCTTCCGTCGAAACACCGCAGGTGGAATCTGCCGCCCCGGCCGTTTCT
>CAJAFD010000216.1 GCA_903938935.1 uncultured Opitutia bacterium | reverse complement strand
TCCAGTTGGCGGAAAGGTTAACTTTGCCGAGGTCACCGATCTGGGCGGCGGCGAGGTTGGTGAGGGCTTCACCGACGGCTAGGCGGGCGGAAGCGGCGGCGTCGTTGATGGCGACGGGAGTCCGTTCGCCCATGGCCATGGCTTCGCCGGTGTAGACGTCGAAGGCGGCGGCGGTGACGGCGCAATCGGCCACGGGGACTTGCCACGGGCCGACCATTTGGTCGCGGGCAATCAGACCGCCGAGCGTGCGGTCGCCGATGGAAATGAGGAACGTCTTGTCGGCCACCGTCGGGTGCGAGAGGACGCGTTGTACGACTTCGAGCAGCGTGAGTTCGCCGAGGTCGAGGGGTTTGCGCGGACGCGTGAGGGTGACGTCGGTGCGGGCCATGCGCGGCGGTTTGCCGAGGAGCACGTCGAGCGGCAGATCGATCGGGGTGTTTTTGAAATGGGAATCTTCGAGGACGAGTTTTTTTTCGGCCGTGGCTTCGCCGACGACGGCGAACGGGCAGCGCTCGCGCTCGCAGAGCGCTTGGAACGTGGCGAGGCGAGCCGCGGGGACGGCGAGGACGTAGCGCTCTTGGGCTTCGTTGCACCAAATCTCGAGTGGCGACAGGCCCGGCTCGGCGTTGGGGACAGCGCGGAGTTGGAATTTGCCGCCGCGGCCGCCGTCGTTGACGAGTTCGGGCAGGGCGTTGGAGATGCCACCGGCGCCGACATCGTGGATGAACGAAATGGGGTTTTCGGCGCCGAGGGCCCAGCATCGGTCGATGACCTCCTGGCAGCGACGTTCCATTTCCGGGTTGTCGCGTTGGACGCTGGCGAAATCGAGATCTTCGCTGCCGGAGCCGCTGGCCATGGAGCTGGCCGCGCCGCCGCCGAGGCCGATCAACATCGCCGGCCCGCCGAGGACGATGAGCTGATCGCCGGGGTTGATGGCGCCCTTTTGGATGTGTTCGGCCTTAATGTTGCCGAGGCCTCCGGCTAGCATGATGGGTTTATGGTAGCCGCGGAGTTCGGTGCCGCGGGCGTTGGGCACTTCTTGCTCGAACGTGCGGAAATAACCGTTGATGGCGGGACGGCCAAATTCGTTGTTAAAGGCAGCGCCGCCGAGCGGGCCTTCGAGCATGATGTCGAGGGCGGAGACGATACGGCCGGGTTTGCCGAAATCTTTTTCCCAAGGCTGAATGGCGCCGGGGAGTTTGAGGTTGGAGACGGAGAAACCGACGAGGCCGGCTTTGGGTTTCGAGCCGCGGCCCGTGGCGCCTTCGTCGCGGATCTCGCCGCCGGAGCCGGTGGCGGCGCCGGGAAACGGGGAGATCGCGGTGGGATGATTGTGCGTCTCGACCTTGCAGAGGATGTGGATGTCTTCTTCGTGCGCGGCGTATTCACCGGTTTGCGGGTCGACGTAAAAACGTCCGCCACGCGTGCCTGCGAGTACGGCGGCGTTGTCCTTGTAGGCGGAAAGAATGCCCTCGGGATGGAGTGTGTACGTGTTCTTGATCATCTGGAACAGCGACAGGTCTTGCGGTTGACCGTCGATGGCCCAAGTGGCGTTGAATATTTTGTGGCGGCAGTGTTCGGAGTTGGCCTGCGCGAACATCATCAGCTCGATGTCGTGAGGATCGCGGCCGAGCGTGGTGAACGCGTTCACGAGGTAGTCGATCTCGTCGTCGGCGAGGGCGAGTCCGAGGGATTGGTTAGCGGCGACGAGCGCGGCGCGGCCGGCGGCGAGGACCGGGATGCTTTGCATCGGGCGCGGCGTCTCTTGGCGGAACAACGCGGCGCAGGCCTCGAGTTCGCCAAAAACCGTCTCGGTCATGCGATCGTGGAGTTTGGCGCGAAGCGTTTGGAGTTGTGCGGGCGCGAGCGAGGTCGGCGTGCTTTTGGCGTTGGGGGCGAGTTCGATCGTGTAAGCGATGACGCGTTCGATGCGGGCGATTTGGCTCAGGCCGCAGATGCGGGCGATGTCGGTGGCCTTGGAAGACCACGGTGAAATCGTGCCCGGACGGGGGGCGACGATTTGCGTGAGACCGGTCACGGTTTGGGCCGCGCGGCGTGGTCCGTAGGTCAAGAGTTGCGCAAGTACGGCGTGGGCTGCCGGCGTGAGCTCGGTAGTCGTCTCGACGATGTGGACGAACTCCGCGCTGATGGCGCGAATGGGCAGGCCGAGGCCATGGAGGCCGTCCAGAAGTTTTTGCAGGCGAAAGGAAGAAAGGGCGGGGGAGCCGCGGAGAATCAACATGGTCGGAAAATTTGATGTTTCGTGACATCGCGCACGCGGTCAAGGGAGCGCCGCGCGGCGAGAGGATACGTGGAAAAACGCAGGCCGGAGAAAGCCGTTGACGATTCGTGGCGGAACTTCGAGATGGCCGGCTTTATGAGTAGCGAGCAGCGAACAGCGTTTCCCTACCGTCCCATCTGCGGGGGCGGCGCTGCGCGCGAGATTTGGACCCCGTTATGAGCGACCGGATTACGCACGAATGTGGCATCGCGATGGTGCGGCTGTTGAAGCCGCTCTCTTATTATCAGGAGAAGTACGGCACGCCGTTGTGGGGGTTCACCAAGTTGTTCCTGCTGATGGAAAAACAGCACAACCGTGGCCAAGATGGCGCGGGCGTCTCGTGCGTGAAACTCGATGTGCCGGCGGGCGAGCCGTTCATGTTTCGCGAGCGCTGCGTGAAGAGTAATCCGCTCGATAAAATTTTCAAAACCTTACTCGGTGCCTACAACGAAAAAGTCGCCGGCGGCACGATTCATCCTGAGTTCGCCGACACGGTGAAGAAGCATTTCGATTTTGGCGGCGAGTTGTTGATGGGGCATCTGCGCTACGGCACCAGCGGCGGTTACAGTCTCAGCTCCTGCCATCCGTATTTTCGCCGCTCGCCTTGGCCTACGCGCAATCTGGCGCTCTGTGGTAATTTCAACCTCACCAACACGACGGAGTTAAACGAATCGCTGACCGCGATGGGCCAACATCCGATCTTCGCCACCGACACGCAGGCGATCTT
>CAJAFD010000215.1 GCA_903938935.1 uncultured Opitutia bacterium | reverse complement strand
GTGGTCTTCGCCAAGTCGGTCACCGGCATCTTGTGGTAGCTCGCGTAGGGGTTGCGCAGGAGAACCCGCTTCAGCGAGGCGGTGGCGAGCTTGGTCTCGAGCGTCAGCACGGCGTTCGCCGCGGCTTCGGCCACCGCCGGGGAATCACCGAGCAGGCCAAACATCTTGGTCACGTGGGCGACGTAGGCCGTGCGGATGGTTTTCGATTTCTCGTCGTCGTGGAGATAGTAGTCGCGGTCCGGCAACGAGAGCCCGCCCTGCCGGAGCTGGGCGATCTCAAGGTTGCTGTTTTTCGCATCTGCTCCGCTGGAGAAACCGAAACCGGCCCGGATTCCAGCCCGGTGTAGGCGCGCGATTTGGGCCATGACATCCGCGGGCGTCTTGATCGCGGCGATGTTGGTGAGCTGAGGCGCAAGCGGCTTCGCGCCAGCCGCCTCAATCGCGGCTTCGTCCATACCGGAGGCGTAAAAATCACCGACGATTTTCTCAATCGCGGCCGGCGTCTTGGCCACAACCACGCGCTCTAGGATTGTGCGCAAGTTCAGTTGGTTGTTCTCCTGCAAAATGGAGAAACCGCCCCAGCGGCTCTCCTCGGCCGGCACGGGATTGTTCTTCAGCCAACCGCCGTTGGCGTAGCGGTAGAAGTCGTCTTGCGGGCGAACTTCGGGATCAAAGTTCTTCGGATTGATTTCAGCGTAAGCCGATCCGGCCAAGGACACCATAAGAACGGCGAGTGCCGCGCGAGGTTGAATGAACATGGCGAAAACCTTTCCGGTCTGGCTCACGCCCGCAAGAATGATGTAGCCCGGTGCGCCCCGGCGCACCGCCGAAGTTTGGTGAAGGCAGCCTCTAGAGGTTCACAAAGGCGGAACTCACGGCACGTCGTAGAGCTCGACCAGCACCACGCCACCGGACCCGGCCGAGCCGCGCACTTGCACACTGTAGCTGCCAGGAGCGAGGGAGACCAGCAGCGCCGCATCCTTGCTGCCCGCGGGCAGAGTAAACGCACCAACGCGCGCGGCCACCGAGCCGATTTCGGCGGTCCAATTGTCATTTTCGTAGAACTTGCCGGAGGAGCCATACAGCTCGATCCGCGGATCAGCGAGCACGCCGCCGAGGCCAAAAACGCCAAGGGTCGGCCCCACAGCGCGGATCAACACCACGCGATTGCCGGTGCCGCTGAGCACGAAGCCGGCGATTAGGACATCGTCCGCGGCGAGGACGGTGCGCGCGGAGAGATTAACCAAGCTGAGATTCCGGTTAGCGACCGCCGCATCGTAAACTTCGACGAGGGCGACGCCGGTGCCCGCACTGTTGATCTGCGCGGTGTAACTCGTCGCGCCAACGCTAGCGACGAGCGCGGCATCTTTCGCGGCGGCGGGCAGCGAAAAGGCCCCAACTGACTGGGCGGCTGCCACAAGCGCGGACATGTTGCCCCAATTGTCGTTCTCGGCCAAGACCGTAGCGCCCTGCTGAAACTTCAGGGTCGGGTCGGCGAGCACAGCGGGCACACCGAAGTCGGCCAACGTGGGACCGATGCCGCGGATGAGCACGTCCTTCGTACCTCTGCCCGAGAGCCCGAAGCCGGCGATAAGAGTCTGCTCGCCTGCGCCGGCAAACGAGCGCACAGAGAGATTGATGAGGCGCGTCGTCGAGCCGGCAGGCGACGCCGTGACGAGGCCGGCGGGCGAGCTCGTATCGGTCGAAGCAGGCGGGGCCCACCCGGCAAGGATGTTGGCCGGCACGCGGTAAAATTCAGCTTCGGCATCGGTCATCTGACGCGAACCCGCCGCGCGTTGGCTAGTATCGATTAGCGCGCCGGTGAGATTCTTGTTGCGGTATTCGAGGAAGCGCAGGTTGGCGGTGCCACCGGTGCCGGTGATGAGCCACCCGGCCGCGGTGAGATGAGAGCCGAGCGCGCAGTCGAGGAACACGACTTCGCAGTTCGGAAACGAAGTGGTGTCGGTGCGCGCGAGCACGTGATTGGTCACGCCATCGGCGGCGGTCACCGCGCACTCGACAAAGATAAAACCGTATTTGCCCGTGTCGCTGCGGGACTGGACGTTATAGCCGCGGCGCAGGGCGCGGGTTTCACAACGGTAGAAATACGCGACCCCGCTGCCCCAAATGAAGTCAACGTCGCCCTCGATATAGCAGTTGGTGAAGTAAACCGCGCCGTTGATCAGCAGTGTGTCCTGATAACTGGAAAAATCGCAGTTGCTCACATAGCAGCGCGTGCTGTTCGTGCGCAACGCCTCGGCCTGCGAACCGCCGATAGGCGTGCTGTTGCGCAGGGTAAGGCGTTCGAGCGTGAAGTCGTTCGAATCGATACCGACCATGCAGCGGTTGTTGCCCGAGTTGAAATTGGCGTTGTTCGCGTAGGTGATAACCGTCTGGCGGCGATCTTCGCCGCGCAGCGTGATAAACGGGCGGTTCCTCAGCAGGAGAATTTCGTGGTAAGTGCCGTTGCGGAGATTGATGAGGACGGGCTTGGAGTTGTTCACCGGCACGAAATCGAAAGCGCCCTGCACGCTCGCGAAATCACCCGTGCCATCGGCGGCGACCGTGAGGCTGCTCGCTCCGGCGGCGGGTCCGGCGGACTTCGTCGAGAAACTCCAAGCACCCGCACCGATACCGGCAAACGCCGAACCCGACGAGTCGCGTAGAGCCTCGCCCTCAACCGTCACACGATAAGTCTGGCCGTAGGCGAGCGCCGCAGTATGCAGCGTTATAATCGCGGTATTCCCGGCGACGATAACCGGTCGGTAGTTGTAAACCGAGCCTCCAATCGTGCGCGTCTGCGTAGCGGCCGAGAGGTCGATCGTATCAACGACGGTGCCGCCGGAATTGGTCACAACAATGCGACCGGAAGTGCCGACGGTGGGCGCCGCGTCGAAGGTCAACCGGAGCGGGGTGTCAATGCACACGCCGGAGGCGGCGTCGGCAGGAAATACCGAATTCACGCTGAGCGCGGCGTGCAGGCTCAGCGGAACGAGGCAAACAACGGCCGTGCAGAGAACGATCCTACGGAAAAAGCGGGCGGCAAACATCGGGGTAGCAGGTTAATCCGATTCAACGCGGAGCGTGCAGGCGGGTCAAGAGACCCGCGCCAATGTCGCCGCCTGATATAGCCCAGCTCGGCCCGGATGGATCCGAGCCAAGCCCAGCTCACCCGCAGCTTTTGCTCAGCGCAGGAACGCTTCGTGCAAGCCGCCGTCGACGGTGACGATCTGGCCGGTGGTCTTGCTGAGGCGCTGCGACACGAGGAGGAAATACGCCTCCGCCTGGTCGGCGGGCGTGATCGGTGCCTTCGTGAGCGTGCGGTCGGCGTAGAACTGGGCCAGTTTCGCCACGAGCGAATCGGTCGCCTCGTCGTCCTTGTAAGGGATGTTGTATTTCGCGAGCGAGCCGATGACGCGGTCGCGCGGGAACATCGCGGAGCCTTGAACCACGGTGGCGGGAGCGACGCCGTTCACGCGCACGAGCGGCGCGAGTTCCATGGCGAGTTCGCGCACAAGATGATTGGCGGCGGCCTTCGAGCAATCGTAGGCGAGCGAACCTTTTTTCGCGACGGCGGCGTTGGCCGAAGTCGTGAGGACGAGCTGGCCCTTGAGGCCTTGTTCTTTCCAGGTCTTGAGCGCTTCGTCGCCGACGATGTAACTGCCGGTGACGTTGACGCCGAAGGTGAACGCCCACTTGTCGTCGGGGATGTGGCCGGTCGTATCGCTCGGCCAGAAGACGCCGGCGGTGACGCAGATCGAGTCAAAGCCGCCGTAGGCGAGCGCGACGTCGTCGAGCATGGCGCGCACGCTGGCGCGATCGACGATGTTGGCCGCGAGACCGAGCGCGGGACCGCAGGAGGAAATTCCAGAGCCGGCGACGCCGATGCCGACGCCGTATTTGTCGGTGATTTCTTTGGCGGTGGCTTGCGCGGTCTCGATCTTCATATCGACGCACACGATGTGAGCGCCTTCTTTGACGATGCGATGCGCGGTTTCTTTACCGATGCCGGAGCCGGCGCCGATGACGATGACGACTTGGCGCGCGAGCTCTTTCTCGGCGGGCATGCGCTTCAATTTCGCTTCTTCCAAGAGCCAGTATTCGATGTCGAAAGCTTCCTGTTGCGATAGCGCGATGTAAGTGTCGATCGCCTCGGCACCGCGCATGACTTCAACAGCGCAGGTATAAAATTCGGCGGTGACGCGGCTCTCGGATTTGTCTTTGCCCCACGCGATCAGGCCGACGCCGGGGATGAGGACGACCGTGGGATTCGGGTCGCGCATCGCGGGCGAGTTGGCGTGTTTGCACGTGTTGTAATAAGCGGCGTAATCCTTGCGGTAAGCCTCGAGACCGGCGGCGAGCTTTTGCTTGAGCGCGGCGGTGTCTTCGGCCTGCGGATTCCAGTCCACGTAGAGTGGCTTGATCTTGGTGCGGAGAAAATGATCGGGGCAACTCGTGCCGAGTTCGGCGAGACGGGCGGCGTCTTTGGAATTCACGAAGCGGAGGATTTTTTCGTCGTCCTGCACGGTGCCGATGAGGCGCTTGGCCTTGGAAACTTGGCCGCGGAACCACGGGAGGATCGCGGCAAAGGTCGCGCGACGTTGCTCGGGCGTGAGCGTGGCGTATTTAGCGCCGCCGAAGGCCGCGGCGTCACCGCCTTTGGCTTGGTATTTGGCTTCGATGAAGGCGGAGGCTTTCTCGACGCAATCGAGCGTGTACGTGTAGCAGGCTTTTTCTTCGTTATCCCAAGAGATGAAACCGTGTTGGCCCATCATGATGGATTTTACCTTCTGATTTTTTTGGACGATGGCCTGCATCGCGAGGCCGAGCTCAAAACCGGGACGCATCCAGGGCACGTAAGCCATCTCACCACCGAAAATTTCCTGCGTGAGTTTTTCGCAGTTTTTGGAAGCCGCGATCGAGATGATCGCGTTGGGGTGCATGTGATCGACGAATTTCGCGGGCAGGAAACTGTGCAGCGGCGTGTCGATCGAGGAGGCGCGGGGGTTGAGGTTGAACGTGGCGTGCGCTTGCATGCCGACCATGTCGTCCTCGGCGGGAGCCTTCAGGCCCTTGTCGGGGCGGGCAGCGTAGAGCTGCTGCATATCGAGCAATTTTTGCTGATAAAGAGAGGAAAAGTTTTCGCGCGTGCTGGTGCGGAGATCGCCGCCGGAGCCTTTGACCCAGAGCACTTCCGTGGGCTGGCCGGTGAGCGGATCTTTCTCAGAGATTTTGGACGAGGTATTGCCGCCACCGGTGTTGGTGATGCGTTGGTCGCTGCCGAGAATGTTGGACCGATAGACAAGGCGGCCGACGGGATCGAGGGCGGCAGCTTTGGCGTCGTCCCAGAGGAAGTTCACGAATTTATAGGATTTCATGGAGGTTAAAAAAAGAGGGGAATGAGATGGGGGTTTAACGGAGTCCGAGCATTTTTTCGCGATAAAGTTCATCGGGCCGGCCCGCGATGCGCGCCGCCACCGCGGCGGAGAGGAAACGCGGCGAGCCGAGCGCGACGGCGCCGGCGTAAATTTCCGCTGCCTTAACCGCCATCAATGTCGCCGCCAACACCGCCTCGGGCGTGCCGCCCAGTGCGATCAAGCCGTGGTTTTCGAGGAGGATGACGCGCGGGGCGCGAGCCAGACGTTTCACGTAAGCGAGGACGCTGCGGCGGATCGCTTGCGCGAGTTTCAGGCCGGGATCGACGTAAGGCACGAGGACAAATTCCGTCCCGCAGCACACGATCTCGTCAGGGCAAAGTCGGCGCGTGGCGAAGGTCTTCGCGTGCGGCGTGCACAGGATCGCATTCACCGCAATCGGGTGCGTGTGGCCGACAAAATTTACTCCCGGCAACGTCAAGAGCCACGCGTGAAACATCGCTTCGACGGAAGGTTTTTTGCCTGCGGGATCTACGCGTGCAGCCAACAGACGTTCATCCACGGCGGTGTCGGCGAGGCGGTTTTCGTCCAGCAGCGAAACGAGCGGTTCAAACCGACACGCCGCCACGCCGGCCGGAGCGAGGGTGGCGAGATTCGAGCCGCTCGCTTTGACCAAAAACGTATCGGCACCGAGGCGGGTCGAGGTGTTGCCTTCGCCGAGGATGGCGAGCTTGCGCTCCTCGCGACCGAGTTGGTGCGAGAGTTCGAGCAACCGAGCGAGCGGATCGGGAGCGGGAACAGATGAAAGTTTCACGGACATGACGAAACGACAGCCAAATGAGAGATAGTGCGAGATTCCACCAAAATCTCTCAACCCGGCCGTTTTCTGGTCGGGCGACTCACAACTCGACGTTGTCGATCAAGCGCACCTCGTCGATCCACGCGGCGATAGCTAACAAGCTCCGACCCGGGACGACTTCGCGCAACGTCTCCATCGTCTGCGCATCGACGATGGCGACGTAAATGACGCGCACACGTCGGTGTTGTCCCATGATATGCGTCGCCTCGGCGATCAAACGATCGGTGCTACGCACGCCACTATCGGCCATTTCTTTGGCGCGCTTGAGTGCGTTGCTGAGCGCAAGCGCCTCTTGGCGCTGACTTGGCGTGAACTCACGATTACGCACGCCCGCCGCGAGGCCATCCGCTTCGCGCACCGTCGGCACCACCACAATCTCCACGGGGAAATTCAACTCTTCAGCCATGCGGCGCACCACGGCGGCCCGTTGCGCCGTTTTTTGTCCAAAGAAAACCGCGTGCGGTCGTACGATGTTAAACCATTTCGCCATAACCGTCGTCACCCCACGGAAATGACCCGGCCGCGAAGCTCCGCACAACGGCTTACTCGTCGCCTCCTCGCTCACAAACGTCGCATGACCGCGCGGCAATATCGCCTCCTGTTTCGGCGAAAACACCACATCGGCCCCGCAGGTTTCACAAAGCGCGAGATCTTCGACCGGCGTGCGCGGATAGTTCTCGATGCGTTCGTTAGGCCCGAATTGCAGTGGGTTCAAGAAAATGGAAACCACGACCACATCCGCCCGCGCCTTGGCCGCGCGGATCATCGCGGCTTGGCCGGCGTGAAGCGCACCCATCGTGGGCACGAGCGCCAGCGTCTTGCCGGCCGCGCGCCATGCAGCAACCTCAGCAGCCATCTCCGACACGGTTTCGATTATCTTCATAGGGGTACGCCGATTTGGACTAACGTCGGGCTTGAACAAACTCGGCCCGCCGCGTTTGTTCAAGTTTTTCGCCTCAGCCCAGCGCCGCTTCTTCCGCAAACTCCTCACAACCTTTTACCGACCCGCACCATGATCCGCATCAACGAAAACTACACCAAGCTCAAGGCCTCCTATCTTTTCGCCGACATCGCCCAGCGTGTCAGCGCCTACGTCGCCGCGCACCCCGACAAACCCGTCATCCGCCTCGGCATCGGCGACGTCACCGAGCCGCTGCCCGCCGTCTGCACCGCCGCGCTCCACGCTGCCACCGACGAGATGGCTGTGCGCGCCACCTTCAAAGGCTACGGCCCCGAGCAAGGCTACGCTTTCCTCCGCGAAGCCGTCGCCCAACACGACTACGCGGCCCGCGGCTGCGCCATCGAAGCCGACGAGATTTTCATCTCCGACGGCTCCAAGTGCGATTGCGGCAACATCCAGGAAATCTTCGCCACCGAGGGCCTGAAACTCGCCATCCCCGATCCCGTTTATCCCGTCTACATCGACACCAACGTCATGGCCGGCCGCACCGGTCCCAATCTCGACGGCCGCTACGCCGGCATTACTTATCTCGATTGCACGCCGGCAAACGGCTACGTGCCCGCCATCCCGAGCAACGCGACCGACCTCATCTATCTCTGTTTCCCCAACAACCCCACCGGCGCCGTCGCCACGCGCGCACAACTCACCGCTTGGGTCGCCTGCGCCAAGGCCAACAACGCCATCATCCTCTTCGACTCCGCCTACGAAGCCTACATCCGCGATCCGCAGATCCCACACTCGATCTACGAAATCCCCGGCGCGCGCGACGTCGCCATCGAGTTCCGCAGCTTCTCCAAAACCGCCGGCTTCACCGGCACCCGCTGCGCCTACACCGTCGTCCCCAAGACCCTCGTCGCCTACGACCTCGCCGGCAAAACGCACTCCGTCCACGCGCTCTGGAATCGCCGCCACACCACGAAATTCAACGGCGTGGCCTACCCGATCCAGAAAGCCGCCGCCGCGATCTACACGCCCGAAGGCAAAGCCCAGGTCAAAGCCATGACCGACTTCTACCTCGCCAACGCCGCGCTCATCCGCACCGCCGTCAACCAACTCGGTCTCAGCTGCGTCGGGGGCGACAACGCGCCCTACATCTGGGTCAACACCGGCCGCGATTCCTGGGAGTTCTTCGATCTCTTGCTGAACAACGCCCAAGTCGTCTGCACGCCCGGCGCCGGCTTCGGCAAATGCGGCGAAGGTCACGTGCGCATCAGCGCCTTTAATTCGCGCGCCAACGTCGAAGCCGCGCTCCAACGCATCGCCACGGCGCTGAAAAAATAACTGCGCGGCAAACTCCGCCAAAAATAAAAGCGGCGGTCTCAAGCGAGATCGCCGCACCCTATCGGGCCGCCCACGGCCCGATTTTTTTGGCCCAAGCCGAGCGTTACAACTTCGCCGGCAACACCCCGACCACATCTTCGCTCAGCGCCGTCAGCGCCGCGCTCAAACGCGAAGCCAACTGGGAAAAATCTTTACCATCCCACGCCATCTCCGGCGCGACAAAACGCCGGCGCGCCACCACTTCACCGAGCGCACCGATACGCGTCACCTCGATCATCGCCACGAGCCGCACCACGCCGGCACCACCGCCGGCAGGCAACACTCCTTCGGCGCGAATCAGGCGCACGCTCACATCAAAATCGCGCGGCTCTTCAAACGGAAACGGCTGCACAAACACCCGCCCCACCGTCGGTGAGGCCAACAACTGCACGCGCAAGGTGTGTAAAATTTCTTGCTCCAGCGGCTCCGCCCAGCGCGCCTCTGACGGGAACGACAATTCGTTTTCCCCCGTGCGCACGACGAGCGAGCCTTTCTTCAAATAGGGCGCGAGCTCGATGTTTCTCAAACCGATGCGCAATCCACCGTTGATGGGTTGCGCGCCCGCCGCGCCGGCTGTCGGCGCCGAGAGCACGTAATAACGCGTCGTATCCGCCGTCGGCGCGGGAATGACGTTGCAACCCGTGACGAGCAGCGCACAGGCGCCGAGCGTCAGTACCGCCCGCCATCCTAAATCATGCGTTAAAAATTTCTGAGTACTCATACGCGCGAGAGGGAAAGTTGAAGATCGAGGAGTGAATCGCTCAACGCGGAGCCTTCTTGCCGGTGAGCAGAGCGTTGGGGTTGCGTTCGAGGAAATCGGCGAGGCGTTGTACCGCATCGGCGGCTTCGGAGAGTTTGCCGAAGGCCTCGCCGGCGCCTTCGCCCAAGCCTTGTTGCGCGTTGATGAAACTGCGCAGCGTGAGCGCGGTGGCGTTGAAATTCTGCAGCGTCTCCTGCGCCTTGCCGAGGGTGGCGTGGACATCGGCGCCCGTCGTGGAAACTTGGCCATCGAGCTTCGCCAAGGTCGTGCGCAGATCGACCAGCGTGGCATTGAGATTCACAAACGCTTCCTTCAGCTCGGGCGAACTCGCGAGCGTTTCGACCGCCGCGCCGGTGCGTTGCCATTGGGAGCTCACGCCTTTCAGATCGAGGCCGTCGACTTGGCGGCGGGTGGAAGCGAGTAACGTTTTCAGCTCCACGGAGAGTCCGTCGAAATCGATCTTTCGCACCTTGGAGAGAATCTCGCTCGCGCTGGCCTGAAACTCCGAAATCGCCGAAGGCACCGCCGGTACGACGACGTGCTTTAACTCCGTCGTGCGAGCATCC